>NZ_JBQZFV010000014.1:0-121743 GCF_052691735.1 Serratia sp. NA_13 | reverse complement strand
CCTTTCAGCCATTCGCTGATGAAATCGGCAATGCTCTCCGGCTGGTTGAGATCCAGGGATCTTGTCTTGACCGCTATCGATTTATCGCTGGCAACAGCGATAACAAACTCATCCAGCATATCTTCAAGCGGCCTGCCTATCTCTTCACGATAGAGAATAATTTTACTAATGGGTTCATGTTTAAACCCCTCGACTAAAATTATATCCACCTTGCTACGATCAAAACGACTGGCCAGATACTGAAGATCCAAAGGTTGCTGTTCCGGCGTTTCAGTCATTAAGGCCCAGCGACGATCGCTGGCGACCAAGGTTTGGTCGGCGCCTGCTTTACGCAGTTCATAACTGTCTTTGCCTGGTGTATCCACATCCATATCATGATGAGTATGTTTGATTAGCCCTACGCGAATTTTCCGCTGTTTTAATAAAGGAATTAATTGCTTAAGCAGCGTAGTTTTACCCGTTCCGCTATAGGCGGCAATCGCCAGCAAGGGGGGAAGAGCATTATGCATTGGTGAGTCCTTTTTCTTGCTGCCAGCGCAGGCAGTCTTCCCGGGTATTAAGATTATGGAATGCCGTCCGATGGCCACTGAATACGATCTGCCGTGCACCTGCCGCATCCAGGAATAACATCAGCTTGCGTTCCCCGCGGGCCAGATACTCTTTCAACTGAGGCGCCAGGCTGGTATGCAACAGTGCCAGTGTGGGGTGCGCTCGCTCTCCATCGCTGGCATAGGCGGCCAGAGAACTGCCTTTCTGTTGCCAGAGTTGATCAACCAGCGTAGCGGGAAAATCGGGGACGTCGCAGGGAACAAAAACGACCCATTCGGTGGTCGCCTGTTCCAATCCGGCCAGCATGCCTGCTAGCGGGCCAGAAAAGTCTGGAGTCAGATCGCTGACGATTGGCAGACCGCTTTCGCCATAGCGCGCCTGATTGCGATTAGCACTGATGGCAATCTGGCCTACCTGCGGGCGTAACCGAGAAAGTACGTACTGATACAGAGGTATACCGGCAATCTGAATCAGGCCTTTATCTTCCCCGCCCATACGTGTAGCGCGCCCACCGGCTAAAATAATGCCGGTAATCTCCTCATGCATATCCATCATCCCGAATTTATGGCTAACGCCCTGATTGTAGCGCTAAAGAGGGTTCGACATCAGGATTTACCTTTATTGACAAGCTGCTTCTTTCACTGCGTTGTTAAGCCTGTTACTTTGTGTGTTTATTGATTCTATTGGATGATATTGTGATGAAAACGCACCGCGTAAACGAGCTGATTGAGCTGCTACAGCCGGCCTGGCAGGAAGATCCGGATCTCAACCTGATCACGTTTTTGCAAAAACTGGCACAGGAAGCTGGTTTCCAGGGCAATCTGGCTGACCTGAGCGATGATATCCTGATCTACCATCTGAAAATGCGCGGTAGCGCTGGCACCGAACAGATCCCCGGTCTGAAAAAGGATTACGAAGAAGACTTCAAAACGGCATTGCTGCGTGCCCGCGGGGTGATAAAGGATTAGCATTCGTGCGGTCAGGTGAACCAGTTACTCGTGAAACCTGCCATTAATGCTACTATTTCTCATTCCCGGCACAGTGATGTCACCAAACGAAACCGAATGTTGTTATGAACAACTCAGCTTTTAATTTTCAGACCCTGTCGCCCGACCTGATTATGGACGCGTTGGAGGGTATTGGTCTGCGTGTAGATTCCGGGCTGACAGCGCTTAATAGCTATGAAAATCGCGTCTATCAGTTTATGGACGAAGATCGTAAGCGTTATGTGGTGAAGTTTTATCGACCCGAACGCTGGAGCGCAGAGCAGATTGGTGAAGAACATCAGTTCTCTCATGATCTTGCCCTGGCAGAGATCCCGGCAGTTGCGCCACTGGCCCTGCAGGGGCAAACGCTGCATACGCACAACGGTTTCTTTTTTACTGTTTTTCCCAGCGTTGGCGGGCGGCAGTATGAGATCGATAATCTCGATCAACTGGAGTGGGTGGGACGTTTCCTGGGGCGTATTCATCAGGTAGGCAGTGAAAGCCTGTTTGTAGAACGTCCGACAATCGGCATTGAGGAATATCTCACTGCGCCACGTCAGGTCTTGGCTAGTTGTGAACTGTTGCCTAAAGCCCAGCGTGAAAATTTCCTGAATGCGACCGACAGGTTGATCGAGGCTATTAAGCAACATTGGCATCTGGATTGGCAGCCGCGACGTTTGCACGGAGATTGCCACCCGGGCAATATCCTGTGGCGTGATGGTCCGCTGTTTGTTGATCTGGATGACGCGCGAAATGGGCCGGCAATACAGGATCTGTGGATGCTGTTGCACGGTGAACGTCGCGATCGCCTGATGCAGTTAGATATTCTGCTGGAGGCTTACTCCGAGTTTGCTGAGTTTGATCAAAGTGAATTAGCGTTGATCGAGCCGTTGCGGGCCATGCGCATGCTGTACTACCTGGCATGGGTTGCTCGGCGTTGGCAAGATCCCGCGTTTCCTAAAAGTTTTCCGTGGATGGCGGAGTCTGATTTTTGGTTATCTCAGACGGCGGCATTCACCGAGCAGGTTAAGCTGTTGCAGGAACCCCCTCTGCAGCTGATGCCAATGTATTGAAGTTTTAACACAATGGAGAGTTTAGTCTTATGAAGAAAATATGGTTGGCACTCGTTGGCATGGTAATGGCATTCAGTGCCTCGGCTGCGCAATTTAGCGATGGTGCTCAGTACGTAACCCTGGATAAGCCAGTGACCGGTGAGCCTCAGGTACTGGAGTTCTTTTCCTTCTATTGCCCGCACTGCTATCAGTTCGAGCAGGTGTATCACGTTTCCGAAAATGTGAAAAAAGCGCTGCCTGCGGGCACTAAAATGACCAAGTACCACGTTGAATTCCTGGGGCCGCTGGGTAAACAACTGACTCAGGCATGGGCTGTAGCAATGGCGCTGGGCGTGGAAGATAAAGTTAGCCCGCTGATGTTTGAAGCGGTGCAGAAAACCCAGACCGTGCAAACAGCGGATGATATCCGCAATGTGTTTGTGAAGGCTGGCGTGAGTGCGGCTGATTATGATGGGGCTCTGAACAGCTTCGTAGTTAAATCCTTGGTGGTTCAACAGGAGAAAGCTGCAGAAGATCTGCAATTGCGTGGCGTGCCAGCGGTATTTGTTAATGGCAAATACATGGTTAAAAATGACGGCCTGGATACCAGCTCGATGGATGCTTACGTGAAGCAATTCGCCGACGTGGTTAAATTCCTCAGCGAGCAGAAGTAACCGACATTTAAAGTAAAAAAGCCGGCTAAGCCGGCTTTTTTTGCTCTACGATTGTTTCAACTTATCCAGCAGCCGGTCTTTATCCTGCCAGAGCGTATTCAACCAAAGCTGGAAGCGCCGCTTAAACTGCTTATCGTTAAAGTAATCGCCATGCATGGTTTCATCGACAGGCAGCAGCTCAATTCTTACCACCACACGTTTCAATCGTCCGCACAACATATCCAGAAAAGGCCGCTCAGTATTTTCTGGATAAAGCAGGGTGACGTTTAACACTTTATCAAACTGCTTACCTAATGCACTGAGTGTAAAAGCAATACCGGCGGCTTTTGGGGCCAGTAAATTGCGGTAGGGTGAGTTGGTTTTAATTTTCTTGGCTTCAGTAAAGCGCGATCCTTCCACAAAATTGACGATGGTGGTCGGGCGCTTACGGAATTTTTCGCAGGAACGGCGCGTGGTTTCGATGTCATTACCGCGTTTTTCTGGGTGTTTCAGCAAATAGGCGCGTGAGTAACGTTTCATGAATGGCATATCCAGCGCCCAGCAGGCCAGTCCGACAAAGGGCACCCAGGCTAGCTGTTGCTTAAGAAAATATTTATTCATTGGGATATGGTTACGGAACAACACGCACAGCACCACAATATCTGACCAGCTTTCGTGATTGCTGATCAGCAGATACCAGTTTTTTCGTTCCAGTCCTTCCAGCCCTTCAATATCCCAACGCAGTTGCCCGTTAATACGTAATAGCAGTGCCAACCCTACGCACCAGCACCACATCATAAAATCGGCAAAGGCTGAGATACGTCGCCAGACGGCAGGAAAGGGCACCAGTAGCTTAATGATACCGGCCAGCGTGATGGGGACTGAACAGAGTACGGTCACCAAAATGGCGAGCAGGGCAGAAAGTATAAAAATAACGGGGGATAACAATCTTGGCATGGTTATGGGCTGACGGTTGTGGGTAACAGCGTTACATGCCGGTATGCATGAACAAAAAAATATTTTAACAGAAACCAGAGAGGGAAAGCGCCCGTTAATAGTAACTGTTTTTATAGAGGAAGAAATAGGCATTTGCTGTGTTTTCGTGCAACTTGCCCATCTTGTGCTATGGTAATTGAGGCGCCAAATTTGGTAAATAGTGCTATTAAAACTGGGTGCAATATATATCCACAAATTGTGTAAAAGCCTATAATTACCCTCAGTTAAAATTACGCCATTTAACGCAATGATTTAAATGGGAATTTTATTTATACTTATAACGATAAATGCATCGTTATAATTTACTGTCTTTTCTATACACAAAGTTATCCACAGACAGGATCTTGCGGATCGCTTTGCAGAATCACATGATTTTCGCCCTTAATGCACGCTAAGGTTCGTCTCCAGCGGCCAGCTATGGCATGCTTACCGCCATGTCCGATCACGATAAAGATAAAGTAACACTATGGCTCAAATTGCAGAAAACCCATTAATCCTGGTTGACGGTTCCTCTTACCTCTACCGCGCTTATCACGCCTTCCCTCCGCTGACCAACTCCGCGGGTGAACCGACCGGGGCAATGTACGGCGTGCTGAATATGCTGCGCAGCTTGCTGCTGCAGTATCAGCCAAGCCATGTTGCGGTGGTGTTTGATGCCAAAGGAAAAACCTTCCGTGATGAGCTGTTCGCAGAATACAAATCGCACCGGCCGCCGATGCCGGACGATCTGCGCGCGCAAATCGAGCCGTTGCACAAAATGGTCAAGGCCATGGGGTTGCCGCTGTTAGTTACGCCCGGCGTTGAAGCCGACGACGTCATAGGCACGCTGGCGCTGGAAGCTGAAAAGGCTGGTCATGCGGTTCTGATCAGCACCGGCGATAAAGACATGGCGCAGCTGGTTACGCCGAACGTCACCCTGATCAACACCATGAACAACACCATTCTCGGCCCGCAGGAAGTGTGCGAAAAGTACGGTATTCCACCGGCGCTGATTATCGACTTCCTGGCGTTGATGGGAGATGCCTCGGATAACATCCCAGGCGTACCAGGCGTGGGTGAGAAGACCGCGCAGGGGCTGTTACAGGGCCTGGGTGGGCTGGATGTGCTCTATGCCAATCTGGACAGTATCGCCACGCTCAGCTTCCGCGGGGCCAAGACCATGGCGGCCAAACTGGAACAGAACAAAGAGATGGCATATCTCTCTTACAAACTGGCCACCATCAAAACCGATGTCGAACTGGATCTGACCTGCGCCGATCTCGAAGTGTCTGCGCCGGACGTTGACGTATTACAGCAGTTGTTCAAACAGTATGAATTTAAGCGCTGGCTGGCAGATGTCGAAGCCGGTGTTTGGCTAGAAGGCAAGAAAGGTGCTGGCGTGAAAGCAACCAGTGCGGCGAAATCCTCTGCCAGTGCAGTGGCTGAAACCGGAAAAGCCCCGGCAGAAGCGACGCTATCGCAAGAGGGTTACGTCACCATTCTGGATGAAGACACCTTCACTGAGTGGCTGGAAAAACTGAAAAAAGCCGAAGTATTCGCGTTTGATACCGAAACTGATGGCCTGGATACCCTGACCGCTAACCTGATCGGCTTGTCATTTGCCATTGCGCCGGGTGAAGCCGCTTATCTGCCGGTGGCACATGACTATCTTGACGCGCCAACACAGTTGGAGCGCGATTATGTGCTGGCCACCTTGAAGCCGCTGCTGGAAGACGAGAAAGCGCTGAAGGTCGGGCAAAACCTGAAGTTTGATATGAGCCTGCTGGCGCGTTACGACATTACTCTGCGCGGTGTTGCCTTCGATACCATGCTGGAGTCCTATGTGCTGGACAGCGTGGGCGGCCGTCACGATATGGACAGCTTGTCCGATCGCTACCTTGGTCACAAAACCGTGACCTTCGAAGAGATTGCCGGTAAGGGTAAAAAGCAGCTCACCTTCAACCAGATTGCACTGGAGCAGGCAGCACCTTACGCCGCTGAAGATGCTGACGTGACGCTGCAATTACATTTGGCGATGTGGCCGCAATTGAAGGAAAGCGCTGAGCTGTTGACGGTATTCAATCAGATTGAAATGCCACTGTTGCCGGTGTTGTCGCATATCGAGCGAACCGGGGTGTTGATTGACCAAAGCATTTTGGCCACCCACTCCATTGAATTGACCAAGCGCCTGGCTGAGTTGGAAATTCAGGCCCATGAACTGGCGGGAGAGCCTTTCAATCTGGCGTCGACCAAACAGTTGCAGGCGATCCTGTACGAAAAACAAAAGCTGCCAATACTGAAGAAAACTCCGGGCGGTGCACCTTCGACCAATGAAGAAGTGCTGGCTGAGTTGGCTCTGGATTACCCATTACCGAAGGTAATTCTGGAATACCGCGGCTTGGCGAAGCTGAAAACCACCTATACCGACAAGCTGCCGCTGATGATTAACCCGGTAAGTGGTCGGGTGCATACCTCTTATCATCAGGCGGTGACGGCTACTGGGCGTCTCTCTTCCAGCGATCCCAACCTGCAGAATATTCCGGTGCGCAACGACGAAGGACGCCGTATCCGTCAGGCGTTTATTGCTCCTGAAGGCTACCGTATTGTTGCTGCCGACTATTCGCAAATTGAACTGCGTATTATGGCTCACCTGTCACAGGATGAGGGCTTGCTGAAAGCCTTTGCTGCTGGTGAGGATATCCACCGCGCCACGGCGGCTGAGGTGTTCGGCCTGCCGCTCGATAAAGTGACCAATGAGCAGCGCCGTAGCGCCAAGGCGATTAACTTCGGTCTGATTTATGGCATGAGCGCATTTGGTCTGGCGCGTCAGTTAGGGATCCCACGAGGTGAAGCGCAGCGCTATATGGATCTTTACTTCGAACGTTATCCGGGCGTGCTGGAGTATATGGAGCGCACCCGCCAGCAGGCCGCTAACCAAGGCTACGTCAGCACGCTGGATGGCCGCCGTCTGTATCTGCCGGATGTCAGTTCCAGTAACGGCATGCGCCGTAAGGCGGCCGAGCGAGCGGCAATTAACGCCCCAATGCAGGGGACGGCAGCCGATATCATCAAACGTGCGATGATCGAAGTGGACGCCTGGCTGCAAGCTCAGGAGAAGCCACTGGTGCGTATGATTATGCAGGTACACGATGAATTGGTATTCGAGGTTCATGAGTCGGTGCTTGAGGAGTCCAACCAGCGTATTCGTGAGCTGATGGAAAACAGCATGGCGCTGGCCGTACCGCTGAAAGTCGACGTTGGTGTGGGTGCCAACTGGGATGAAGCTCACTGATAATGTGGTGATTCGTCAGTCTGGTCCCCTGTGGGAGTGCTAACTGGCGATAACCTAAGCAGTTTTTGTAATTAAGCTACAAGATACGGCGATTGTTTCCGCAACCTCGCCGTTATTACGCACTAAACTGTGTAAGTAAACTACAAAAAATTCTTTTGCACTGCGAAAAAATCATGTAAAGTTACTCGCGTAGGGTACAGAGGTAAGATGTTCTATCTTTCAGACCTTTTACTTCACGTAATCGGATTTGGCTGAATATTTAGCCGCCCCAGTCAGTATTGACTGGGGCGTTTTTTATTGTAAAAACAAAGCTGAGCCATAATTTTTCCCTATTCTCTCCGAAAAACTTTTTCCTCGTTCGATCCCCTGAATTTGCTCATTCTCTGGGTTCCCATCGTTAAATGGTCATAAGAATTTATGATGGATTTCAGTCAAAACTGTAATTAGATAACGAAAAAAACCTGGCTTTGCGGATCGCAGGCGTAAAAAAACCGATGCGTTTCCACATCGGCTATTGCGGCACCTGGGATGTTGTTATTCGCCGGCGGTGTCGTCATCTTCCGGCAGCACTTCCGGTGGGATCTCGTTAAACCACGTATTCAGTTTCTGGCTCAGCTTATCGACGCCGATTTTTTTCGGGGAGGAGAAGGCTTCAACCTGGATATCGCCCATAAACGGCACTACCGCTTCACGCACCATATTGAGCTGCGCCTTGCGCGCGCCAGACGCCAGCTTGTCCGCTTTGGTCAGCAGGATCATGACCGGCGTACCGACATCGACGGCCCACTGAATCATCTGTTGGTCGAGATCTTTCAACGGATGGCGGATATCCATCAGCACCACCAGGCCTTTCAGGCAGTTACGCATTTGCAGGTATTCACCCAGCGCACGCTGCCATTTGCGTTTCATCTCTTCAGGAACTTCGGCGTAGCCATAACCTGGCAGGTCGACGAGGCGAATGCCTTCTTCCACTTCAAACAGGTTAATCAGCTGGGTACGGCCCGGCGTTTTACTGGTACGCGCCAGGCCTTTCTGGTTGGTCAGGGTATTTAACGCGCTGGATTTACCGGCATTAGAGCGACCGGCGAACGCAACTTCAATACCTTCATCCCCCGGAAGATGGCGAATATCGGGCGCACTGGTGACGAAATGGGTCACATGATAATTGTAATTCTTGCTGGTCAAAATTTTTCGTCTCCGCAAGGATGGCTAACTGGTTGGCGATTATAACTGCATCAGCGGTAAAAATGGTGTGTTTCTCTGTTTTAAGCATCGGGCCAGCAGATCATGGCAGTCAGACCTAAGCGGGTTTGTGAGACATTCGCCATTCGAATAGTGGGTAATGTCGCTTTATTCGAAAGCTGTTTTTATTGTTTACCTTTAAAAACAGAATGTTAATTCTCCGTTGTGTTTTTTGTTATGCCAATTGCCCGGCAACTACCTTGAGCCTAATTCCTGATAGCGTAAAGTAGGTTGCAGCACAAGGCTGTGCAGGATTTAAGGAACATCCGGGAAGGGTGATAAATCTCATGGAGTGCACAGGAAGTGCTGGAGTGCCAGGAAGAACCCAGAAGGAATTGACCTATTTGCATCTGAATATGCGAATAGCACAAGGATGGTGAAGTCACTGCAATTTGGATGCCCGCGGGAAGCGCGCTCAGGAAGAGTGGATGCGCATGGATTGTGCCATGGACGATTTTTCTTTCAGGATGAAGGACGTAGTGCGGCAGGGAATGCGTTTATAGCAAAAGGAAAAACCAGGATGTTGAGTGTGCGCACGGAGCGCGTGAGCTGGAATATCCTTCGAAAGAGGGTGCAAATAGGCGGCGGGTTTAACCTGCCGCCTTTTTTCTTTGTCCGCTTTCTGCTAGATTCCGCCGCAATCGTATAGCATCTATCTCTATACTGAATCTACATACCTAAGAGCATACGCTATGAACCAGCCATCAAAAGCACCTCGCGCCCCACGCAGCAGCGCGGCGACGCCGAAAAACAAAAAGAAAAGTCGTGCGGAGCTCGATCAGGAAGCCCGTGAACACAAGCGTGCGAAAAAACGCCGTGGTCTCGCTTCCGGTTCTCGCACCCAGGTTGAGTCCGCTAATCAAAAGAATAAAGCGGCGGCTCAGGCCAAAGATCCGCGTATTGGCAGCAAAGTCCCGGTAGCGCTGGTGGTTGAAGATAAGCCAAAAGCCAAACCGCAACCCAAGCCGAAAGCTGAAGCCAAGCCTAAGCCACGTCTGACGCCGGAAGAAGAACTGGCCAAGCTGGAAAATGATGAGCGTTTGGACGCACTGCTGGATCGCATTGATGACGGCGAGACTCTGAGCGCCGAAGATCAGAAATATGTTGATCAGACGCTGGATCGTATCGATGCCCTGATGGAGCAATTGGGCATTGAATTGGGTGACGACGACGAAGAAGAAGAAGAGAAGCGGGAAGATATCCTGAAACTGCTGAAAGGCGGTAACCCAAAAGACGTAATTTAACGCGTCATGTGGCTGAACCTGACAATAGCCCTACTCTTGATGTGTTATCTGCTGTGGTTATTCGGTAAACTATGGCGGCTGTCTAAACGCAAAACGCGTTTTCGCAGCGCTTCCGCGGCCAGACAGCGTAGACAACTGCCCATTTCCCGGCCCGGTAGGAAAAAATATCGGAAGGAGTGAGCATGTCAGAGCAGGCAATTGTCTGGGATCTGGCCCTGATCCAGAAATATAACTATTCAGGGCCGCGTTATACCTCATACCCCACAGCGCTGGAGTTCAATCAGGGCTACGGCGAAGCGGCGTTTCAACGCGCCGCTGCGCGCTATCCAGAACGCCCGCTGTCACTGTATGTCCATATCCCTTTCTGCCACAAACTCTGCTATTTCTGTGGCTGCAACAAGCTGGTGACGCGTCAGACGCACAAGGCCGATGAATATCTGGCGGTGCTGGCACAGGAGATCGCCCAGCGCGCTCCTCTGTTTGCCGGGCGTAAAGTCGGTCAGTTGCATTGGGGGGGCGGTACACCAACCTACCTGAGCAAGTCGCAAATCAGCAAGCTGGTGGCCACGCTGCGCCAACACTTTGATTTTCTCCCCGATTTGGAAATGTCGATCGAAGTCGATCCGCGCGAGATTGAGCTGGATGTGCTCGATCATTTACGCAGCGAAGGCTTTAACCGTCTGAGCATGGGGGTACAGGATTTCAATAAAGAAGTGCAGCGGCTGGTGAACCGTGAGCAGGATGAAACCTTTATCTTCGCTCTGATCGCCCGCGCCAAGGCTTTGGGCTTTAACTCCACCAATATCGATTTGATCTACGGGCTGCCAAAGCAGACGCCGGAGAGCTTCGCTTACACCCTGCAGCGGGTGGCGGAACTCAACCCGGATCGCCTCAGCGTATTCAACTACGCCCATATGCCGAACCTGTTTGCAGCCCAACGTAAAATCAAAGACGCGGATTTGCCGAGCGCGCAGCAGAAACTGGATATCCTGCAGCAGACCATCGCCTCCCTGACCGAGTCCGGCTATCAGTTTATCGGCATGGACCACTTTGCCCGCCCGGATGATGAACTGGCCGTGGCACAGCGCGAAGGAAAACTGCACCGCAACTTCCAGGGGTATACCACTCAGGGGGACAGTGATTTGCTGGGGCTGGGAGTATCCGCCATCAGCATGCTGGGGGACAGCTATGCCCAGAACCAGAAAGAACTGAAGACCTATTACAGTAGCGTTGAGGCGCAGGGGAATGCCTTGTGGCGCGGTCTGGCGATGACGGAAGACGATTGCCTGCGGCGCGAGGTGATCAAAACGCTGATCTGCAATTTCAAGCTGGACTATCTGGCAATAGAACAACAGTTCGCGATCGACTTCGCCGGCTATTTTGCCGAAGACCTGCAACTGCTGGCACCGTTTGAACGCGATGGGCTGGTGGAGCGTGACGAGCAGGGTATTCGCGTCACGCCACGGGGTCGGTTGCTGATCCGCAATATTTGCATGTGTTTTGATATCTACCTGCGGCAGCAGGCGCGTACTCAGCAATTCTCTCGGGTTATTTGAACGATAAAGAAATGGCCGCATTAGCGGCCATTTTTTCAATTAGCAATTCAACTGAAGAAATTAATCAGTGCTGCGCACAGCACCGCAGCAACGGCTGCCTGCGGCGTGTGGCTGGCGGCAGAGCCAAGCTCCGCGCCTTGGGAAATGAATGCGACCAGTGAGTCCAGCATCGAGAGCCTCCAGAGTGTGCGCCCCGATCATACTGCCGGCAGAGCGGCTGTAAAGCCTGAAGTCGTCGATTTTTTGTGCGCTTGATTGTGTTTTCTATAATCAACAACGCAAACTATTCCATTCCCAACTCTTTCAACTTGCGGGTTAACGTATTGCGGCCCCAACCCAGCAAACGAGCGGCTTCCTGCTTATGCCCCTGGGTATGGCGCAGCGCGGTCGTGAGCAAAGTGCGCTCCATTTCCGGTTGCGCTTCCGACAGCAAGTTTTGATGCCCGGAACGCAGTGCGCGGTCTGCCCACTGCGCCAGCAGCGTAGCCCAACTGTCCGGCAAGCTGTGGCCCGTCGTTTCCGGCGCAGCGGTTTCAAACAGCTCACTAGGCAGATCCTGAATCAGCACTTCCTGCCCGGCAGCCATCACGGTTAACCAGCGACAGGTGTTTTCCAACTGACGCACGTTACCTGGCCACGGCAGGCGGGTCAGGGCGGTTTCGGTTTCCGGATGCAGATTCTTCGCCTCAACGCCCAGCTCTTTTGCCGCCACTTGCAGGAAGTAGCGCGCTAGACGCGGTATGTCCTCACGACGTTCACGCAACGGTGGCAGATGTACGCGAATGACGTTCAGGCGATGGAACAGATCTTCACGGAATTTACCTTCCTGTACCCGAAGCTCCAGGTTCTGGTGGGTGGCGGCGATAATGCGCACGTCCACCTTCACCGGTGCGTAGCCACCGACCCGGTAGAATTGACCATCTGCCAGCACACGCAGTAAACGGGTTTGCACATCCAGCGGCATATCGCCGATTTCATCCAGGAACAATGTCCCGCCGTCGGCCTGCTCAAAGCGGCCCTGACGGATCTGATTGGCGCCGGTAAAGGCCCCTTTCTCGTGGCCGAACAGCTCGGATTCGATCAGGTCTTTAGGGATAGCCGCCATATTTAACGCGATAAACGGAGATTTGGCTCGTGGGCTGTGGCGATGCAAGGCATGGGCCACTAGCTCTTTACCGGTGCCGGATTCGCCGTTGATCAGCACGCTGATCGATGAACGCGACAGACGACCAATGATGCGGAACACGTCCTGCATTGCCGGGGCTTCGCCGATAATGTCGGCCACCGGGTCGTTGGTCGGCTGGCTGCGTGCCGGTTGTTGCTGTTCCTGATAATGACTGATGGCGCGTTCTACCAGCGCGACTGCTTCATCGATATCGAAGGGTTTTGGCAGGTAATCAAACGCCCCTTGCTGGTAGGCGCTGACCGCGGCGTCCAAATCCGAATGTGCCGTCATTATGATGACCGGAAGCATGGGGTGGCGCTGCTTGATCTGCTTGAGCAACGCCAGACCATCCATGCCCGGCATGCGGATGTCAGACAGCAACACGTCAGGAGTTTGCGTGGCCAGGGCTTCCAGTACCGCATTGCCATTTTCAAAGGTCACGCAACTCACACCCGCTCCAGTGAGCGCGCGTTCAAGCACCCAGCGGATGGAGCTATCGTCATCGACGATCCAGACTATCCCTCGTTGCATAGAAAACCTCACTGGCGAATAGGCAGGTAAACCGAGAATTCGGTATGTCCTGGCCAACTGTTAAATTCAATTTTTCCGCAATGCTGATCGATAAGATTACGGGCGATGGATAAACCCAGGCCGGTTCCGCCTTCGCGGCCGCTGACCATTGGGTAAAACAGCGTGTCCTGCAGCTGTGCCGGTACGCCGGGGCCGTCATCTTCAATATCGATACGTGCCGCTAGCCGGTAGCGGGTGCCGTGCAGGGTGATCTGGAATGCGGTACGGGTGCGCAGTGTGATAGTGCCACCGGCTTCGCCCAACGCCTGTAGCGCATTGCGGGTGATGTTCAGCAACACCTGCTCGATTTGATCCGGGTCGTGCGCCAACTCCGGCAGACTCGGATCGTAGTCGCGCACCAGAGTCACGTTATCTGGCTTTTCCAGCGACACCAGTTGGCAGACTCGCTCCGCCACCTGATGAATACTCTGAGTAATGTGCTGGCCCGGCCGTTGCGGGCCCAGCAGGCGATCGACAAGATTGCGCAGGCGGTCGGCCTGTTCAATGATCACCTTGGTATATTCGGTCAGCGACGGATCGGGCAAAGCCTTGGCCAGCAGCTGTGCCGCACCGCGCAGCCCACCAAGCGGGTTTTTAATCTCATGCGCCAGACCACGAACCAGATCGCGAGCGGCAACCTGCTGAGCGTGCTGCAGCTGTTCCTGGCTCAGGCGGCGTTGGTTATCCATGGGCGCCAGTTCGATCAGGATATAGCCTTCAGACAGCGTCTGGGCGGTCAGGGAGAGGATATGAGCGCGCCCGTCGACCACTAGGGTCACTTCGCTATCGGTAAAGCCCTGACCGGCACGCAGGCTCTCACGCATCAGATCGACATTCAGCGAGAAATAACCGAGCAGATCGGGTAACGGTGTACCGAAAAGTTTACGGGAACTTTGTGCCAGCAGTTGTTGTGCTGCCGGATTGGCGTAATGAACCGCAAGCCGAGCATCCAATAGCAGGATGCTGTTGATGAGTGAATTGAGGATCTGCCCAGCGTCGGGCAGCTTGCCAGTTGCCATATATGCCCTTTATCTTTCAAGACGCAGCGTTGTTGGCTGCTCTTACTCACACCAGTCACTTGGCAGACCAAGCTCCTGTCGGTTCGCTCGGTTGCCGCCTAGCTGCGCCGTGAAATCTCTTGGGCATAGCAGACGACTGCACCTTTTTAGTGCATTTATCCTACTCCATCCGCCATGCGTGCGGTACGGAATAGTTTTGCAGAAAATACGGTGGAGAAAAAAACCCATCCGAAGATGGGCAGAAAGTTTCCACGGCAACAAAAAAAGACAACTAAATCTGAGCGCCGTCCACAGACGGCGCCGTAAAGCTTAAACGCTGTAGTACAGTTCGAACTCAACCGGGTGCGGCGTCATGCGCACGCGGTCCATCTCTTCTTTACGCAGATCGATGTAAGCGTCAATCGCGTCGTCGGTGAATACGCCACCACGGGTCAGGAACTCGCGGTCTTCGCTCAGTGCAGCCAGCGCTTCATCCAGAGAGCCTGCAACTTTTGGAATTTCAGCTTCTTCTTCTGGTGGCAGGTCATACAGGTTTTTGTCCATGGCATCGCCAGGGTGGATTTTGTTAATCACACCGTCCAGGCCTGCCATCAGCAGAGCCGCGAAGCACAGGTATGGGTTCGCCGCTGGATCCGGGAAACGGGCTTCGATACGGCGCGCTTTCGGGCTGGCTACCACTGGGATACGGATGGAAGCAGAACGGTTACGGGCTGAGTAAGCCAGCATTACCGGTGCTTCGTAACCTGGGACCAGACGCTTGTAAGAGTTGGTGGTTGGGTTGGCCAGGGCGTTGATCGCTTTGGCGTGCTTGATGATGCCGCCGATGTAGAACAGGGCAGTTTCAGACAGGCCGCCGTATTTGTCGCCGGCGAACAGGTTAGTCCCGTTCTTGGACAGTGACATGTGGCAGTGCATACCGGAGCCGTTATCACCGAACATAGGTTTCGGCATGAAGGTCGCAGTTTTACCAAATGCGTGAGCCACGTTGTGAACCACGTATTTGTAGATTTGGATTTCGTCGGCTTTCTTGGTCATGGTGTTGAAGCGGGTTGCCACTTCGTTCTGACCTGCGGTTGCCACTTCGTGGTGGTGCGCTTCAACCACCAGGCCCATTTCTTCCATGGTCAAACACATGGTAGAACGGATGTCCTGTGACGAGTCGACCGGAGGAACCGGGAAGTAGCCGCCTTTGACTGCCGGACGGTGGCCTTTGTTGCCGCCATCGTATTGGGTGCCGGAGTTCCATGCGCCTTCGATATCGTCGATAGCTACGTGGGAACCACGGATGCTGCTGCCGAAACGAATATCATCGAACAGGAAGAATTCTGGTTCAGGCCCGAACAGCACGGTGTCCGCGATGCCGGAAGAACGCAGGAAGTCTTCTGCACGCTTGGAGATTGAACGTGGGTCACGGTCGTAGCCTTGCATGGTGCCTGGCTCGAGGATGTCGCAGCGAATAATCAGCGTGGATTCTTCGAAGAACGGATCCAATACCGCCGTGCTGGCGTCTGGCATCAGCACCATGTCAGATTCGTTGATGCCCTTCCAACCACCGATCGAGGAACCGTCAAACATTTTACCTTCTTCGAAGAAGTCGGCATTTACCTGATGAGAAGGGATGGTAACGTGCTGTTCCTTACCCTTGGTGTCAGTGAAACGCAGGTCTACGAATTTCACTTCATGCTCATTCAGCATCGTCAAAACGTGTTCAGCGGACATACTTAACTCTCCCGGATTTGTCATTGTCTTCGTCGTGGAACGAATCTGTGGAACTGGCTTTTTTTGTCTTGAAAAGACTAAAGCGAAAACTGTGCCAACTTTGCGAAAGCGCTTTAATCGCCTTTCTGCGCGGCTTTTGCACAGATTCAGTATGCACCATTAGTGACTATTTGCACCTAAATGGTGCAAACAATGGATGGTTGGGCACTATAGTGGTGCAAAAGTGCACCGGGTGCTGCTTTTTGCACCGTGAAAGGGATCACATACTGACCTGTACACAGTTGTTTATAAGAGACTGTTGTGATCTTGTTTAGTCCCTCGCTTAATACGTGTACAATAGCGCGCTATTTCTAATGCCTGAGGCAAAGCTGTGATCGAAAATTTGCGTAACATCGCCATTATTGCCCACGTTGACCATGGTAAGACCACCCTGGTTGACAAGCTGCTGCAACAATCCGGTACTTTCGGAGAGCGTGTAGAAGCCACCGAACGCGTAATGGACTCCAACGATTTGGAGAAAGAGCGTGGGATTACCATCCTCGCTAAAAACACCGCCATTAATTGGAAAGACTACCGCATCAACATCGTGGATACCCCAGGACACGCCGACTTCGGCGGTGAGGTTGAGCGTGTGATGTCAATGGTTGACTCGGTGCTGCTGGTTGTGGATGCAATGGATGGCCCAATGCCGCAAACCCGCTTTGTGACCAAAAAAGCTTTTGCTAATGGTCTGAAGCCGATCGTGGTAATCAACAAGGTTGACCGTCCGGGCGCACGTCCTGATTGGGTTGTTGATCAGGTCTTCGACCTGTTCGTTAACCTCGACGCGACCGACGAGCAACTCGACTTCCCAATCATCTATGCTTCTGCATTGATGGGGATCGCGGGTACTGACCACAATGAGATGGCGGAAGACATGACCCCGCTGTATCAAGCGATCGTAGACCACGTGTCTGCACCGCAGGTTGAGCTCGAAGCGCCATTCCAGATGCAAATCTCCCAGTTGGACTACAACAACTACCTGGGCGTGATCGGTATCGGCCGTATCAAGCGCGGTAAAGTGAAGCCAAACCAGCAGGTCACCATCATCGATAGCGAAGGTAAAACTCGCAACGGTAAAGTGGGCAAAGTGCTGGGCCACATGGGTCTGGAGCGTATCGAGTCTACCCTGGCTGAAGCGGGCGACATCATCGCTATCACTGGTCTGGGCGAGCTGAACATTTCCGACACCATCTGTGACACCTCTGCAGTGGAAGCACTGCCGGCGCTGTCTGTAGATGAGCCGACCGTAACCATGTTCTTCAACGTCAACACCTCACCTTTCTGCGGTAAAGAAGGTAAGTTTGTGACTTCGCGTCAAATCCTTGAGCGTCTGAACAAGGAACTGGTGCACAACGTGGCACTGCGCGTTGAAGAAACTGAAGATGCTGATGCATTCCGCGTATCTGGCCGTGGTGAACTTCACCTGTCGGTTCTGATCGAAAACATGCGTCGTGAAGGTTTCGAACTGGCGGTATCCCGTCCGAAAGTAATCTTCCGTGAAATCGATGGTCGTAAACAAGAGCCGTTCGAAAACGTGACCTTGGACATCGAAGAACAGCACCAGGGTTCCGTCATGCAAGCCATGGGTGAGCGTAAAGCTGACCTGAAAAACATGGATCCAGACGGTAAAGGCCGTGTGCGTCTCGACTACGTGATCCCAAGCCGCGGCTTGATTGGCTTCCGTAACGAGTTCATGACCATGACTTCCGGTACCGGTCTGCTGTACTCCACTTTCAGCCACTACGACGACGTGCGTCCGGGTGAAGTTGGCCAGCGCCAGAACGGCGTGCTGATCTCTAACGGCCAGGGTAAAGCGGTAGCGTTCGCCCTGTTCGGTCTGCAAGATCGCGGCAAGCTGTTCCTGGGTCACGGTGCGGAAGTGTATGAAGGCCAGATCATCGGTATTCACTCACGTTCCAACGACCTGACCGTGAACTGCCTGACCGGTAAGAAGCTGACCAACATGCGTGCTTCCGGTACTGACGAAGCCACTACCCTGGTTCCGGCTATCAAAATGACCCTGGAGCAAGCTCTGGAATTCATCGATGATGACGAACTGGTAGAAGTCACGCCAACCTCGATCCGTATCCGTAAGCGTCACCTGACGGAAAACGATCGTAAGCGTGCAAGCCGCGGTCCTAAAGAAGCTTAATCGCCGATTTAGTCTGCAACACTTAGGGCGCGCCAGCGCCCTGAGTTTTTTCCTCTGTCTTTTCTCATTTCTGCCGCGTGCTATACGCTTTTCCATCCGCTCTCTATTCAGCCTCTGCTTTTCCCGCTACAGTAAAATCTCACCGGCCCATCAGGAGAGGACTATGCTGTATATCTTTGATTTAGGTAATGTGATCGTCGATATCGATTTCAAACGTGTACTGGGTGTATGGAGCAGTTTGAGCGGTACGCCATTGGCGGTCTTGTCCGAACGTTTTGCTATGGGCGAATTGTTTCAGCAGCACGAGCGCGGTGAAATCAGCGATGAAGACTTTGCCGAAGGGTTGAGTGCCGAAATGGGGATTGCCCTCAGTTTCGAGCAGTTCGCTACCGGTTGGCAGGCGGTGTTTGTCGCCCTGCGTCCAGAAGTGATCGATATCATGAAGCGCCTGCGCAGCGAAGGTCACCGGGTGGTGGTGTTATCGAACACCAACCGCTTGCACTGCAATTACTGGCCGCAGCACTACCCGCAGGTGGCCGAAGCCGCCGATCATCTGTACCTGTCTCAGGACATCGGTATGCGCAAACCGGACGCCAACATCTTTCAGCACGTGTTAAGCGCAGAAAATACGCCTCCCGAGCAGGCGGTATTTTTTGATGACGTGGCGGCTAATGTGACCGCGGCTGAGGTGCTGGGTATTAAAGGGGTGCACGTGACCGATCGTGACGTGGTGCCGGCTTATTTTGCCCAATGACTGCGAAGGGTTAAGCTTAAGGCGTACAAACTGACATCAAGGAGTGGCTATGTCATTTTTCCGCCGCAAGAAGCTGCCCGCTTCGATAAAACCCAGCGTCACCTTTTTACGACTGCTGATTAAACGCGTCGACAGCGATGGCCTGACCATGTTGGCGGGCCACCTGGCCTACGTCTCACTGCTGTCACTGGTACCTCTGGTGACCGTGGTGTTTGCGTTGTTTGCCGCATTCCCGATGTTCTCCGACATCAGCGTCCAACTGAAGAGCTTTATCTTTTCCAACTTCATGCCTGCCGCCGGCAATGTGATCCAGAGTTATCTGGAGCAGTTTGTCGCCAACTCCAACAAGATGACTGCCGTCGGCACTTGCGGGTTGATTGTCACCGCGCTGCTGTTGATCTCCTCGGTCGATAGCGTGCTGAATACCATCTGGCGCAGTAAGAACAAGCGCCCGATTGTGTTTTCTTTCGCGGTGTACTGGATGGTACTGACCCTGGGGCCGCTGTTGGTGGGGGCCAGTATGGCGATCAGCTCCTATCTGCTGTCACTGAACTGGTTGGCGCAGACTGGCGTCAACAGCCTGGTCGATCAGGTACTGCGTATTTTCCCGCTGATTCTGTCGTGGATATCGTTCTGGCTGCTGTATTGCATCGTGCCGACGGTTAGGGTGCCACCCAAGGATGCGTTGATTGGCGCGCTGGTGGCCGGTTTGCTATTTGAGCTGGGCAAGAAGGGGTTTGCGCTGTATGTCACCATGTTCCCGTCTTATCAGCTGATTTACGGTGTGTTGGCGGTGATCCCCATTTTATTCCTTTGGGTCTACTGGAGCTGGTGTATCGTGTTACTCGGCGCAGAAATCACGGTGACCATTGGGGAATACCGCGACTACCGACAGCAAAAGGCACAACAACAGGAACAGTCATCAGAAGGGCAGTTATGATTGCGTTAATTCAACGGGTATTAAATGCCAGCGTCATGGTGGAAGGCCAGACGGTAGGCAACATAGGCCCCGGTTTGTTAGTGTTATTGGGCGTGGAGCAGGACGATAACGAACAGAAGGCCGAGCGCCTGTGTGAGCGCGTATTGGGCTACCGCATCTTTGGCGATGAGAACGACAAGATGAATCTCAATGTCCAACAGGCAGGGGGAAGCCTGCTGGTGGTCTCGCAGTTCACGCTGGTGGCCGATACGCAAAAAGGCATGCGTCCGAGCTTCTCACGCGGTGCGCAACCTTTGGTCGCCGATCGGTTATACCAATATTTTGTTGGCCAGTGCCGCGAGCGCGGCGTAGAAACCCAAACCGGCGAATTCGCCGCGGACATGAAAGTCGCGTTGGTGAACGATGGGCCGGTGACGTTTTGGCTGCAGGTTTAAGTATTTTCAAAGAGAAGGCGTCTATGTATCACCTACGAGTACCGGTAACAGAACAAGAACTGAAGGATTATTACCAGTTCCGCTGGGAAATGCTGCGCAAGCCGCTGCACCAGCCGGTGGGGTCGGAAAAGGATGCCTATGACGCCATGGCGCATCACCAAATGGTGGTGGACGAGGCCGGAAAAATTGTCGCGATTGGGCGGCTGTATATCAATGCCGACAACGAGGCAGCGATTCGCTTTCTGGCAGTAGACCCGACGGTTCAGGACAAAGGTCTGGGGACGTTAGTGGCCATGACCCTGGAGTCCGTGGCGCGCCAGGAAAGCGTGAAGCGTGTAGTGTGTAGCGCCCGTGAAGATGCAGTGGATTTCTTTGCCAAACTGGGCTTTGTCAATCAGGGTGAGATCACTGCGCCGCAAACTACGCCGATTCGTCACTTCCTGATGATAAAGCCCGTGGCGACGCTGGACGACATTCTGCATCGCCCTGACTGGTGTGGCCAGCTGCAGCAGGCCTGGTACGATCATATTCCACTCAGTGAGAAGATGGGCGTGCGCATTAGCCAATACACTGGCCAACGCTTTGTCACCACCATGCCGGAGATAGGCAACCAGAATCCGCACCATACGCTGTTCGCCGGTAGCCTGTTCTCGTTGGCCACCTTGACTGCCTGGGGGCTGATCTGGCTGTTGCTGCGTGAACGCCATCTGGGCGGCACCATTATTCTGGCGGATGCCCATATCCGTTACAGCAAACCGATCACCGGTCGGCCGCGAGCGGTTGCGGATCTGAGTTCGTTGAGCGGTGACTTGGCGCGTCTGGCGCGTGGTCGTCGTGCGCGAGTGCAGGCGGAAGTACATCTGTTCGGTGACGATGACAGAGGGGCGGTGTTTGAAGGCACTTATATGGTGCTGCCCGCCGAGCCGGAAGTGCCTCTGGACCAGGGCGGTTGCGAGGCGATCGAAGGTTGATACTGAGGCCCTCTGTGCTGAGAGGGCCACTTCACATTCAAGGCAGTTGTTGCTCCAACGTTTGTCCCGTCTTGCTGGTGGCCTGTAACCGGCCTTGCAAAGAAGACTTAAACGGCCCATCGCTGCTTAGCAAGCCCTTCAACTGTAATTGCAGGTTGCCGTCACCTTCCAGTGGCACCGGCTGCCACCCCCATTGTTGTAGCGTGTTCACCGGTACCGAGCGCCCGTTCAGCAATAGCGTGAAGGGTTTGCCCGGCAGTTGCTCAACGGTGGCTTTGGCCTCCAACAACCCCTGCGGCATAAAGGCACTGAGATCGGTGACGTTGATTTGGCCATCATTGGCATTCAGCGCCAGTGATGGCCGACGTACGTCGATCTTGTTGAAAGT
Source organism: Serratia sp. NA_13 (assembly GCF_052691735.1). NCBI lineage: Bacteria > Pseudomonadati > Pseudomonadota > Gammaproteobacteria > Enterobacterales > Yersiniaceae > Serratia > Serratia sp. NA_13. The sequence goes on along the minus strand of NZ_JBQZFV010000014.1, from coordinate 100,040 downwards.
CGCTTCGCTACCGTTGAGATTCAGCGTGCCGGACCAGATGCCCCATTGGTGGCCGCGCGCCAGCAGCAGGTTACTGCCGTAGCCGTCCAGCGCGGTTATCTGGAACGGGAAGGCCGGGTTGATATCGATGATCAGGTTGCGGTTGGTGGTCAGTTTGTTGACGTACACCTCCGCCAACCAGTGCGGTAATTGTCGCAACCACAGCCCACGCCAGTCGCTTGGCAAGGTGTATTCCAACGCGGCGACCGCTACCTCATCGAGTTGCAGTCGGTTGTTGGCGCGCAGCCAGTTGCCGGAGGTGCGCAACAGTCCACCTTCCCAACGGGTGGTGAACTGTTGAATAGCGATACCTGCAGACGAGAGCCGCATATTCATGATCGGATCAATCAGGTGGAGGCTGCCGTTGATCAGATCGCTGGCATTGAAGTTCAGCGAACCGTCCGGAGTGCTCCAGTCGCCCTGCTGGAAGGTGACATTTTGCAGCGACAGATCAAGATCGTTGAATGCCCACTCTTTACCTTCCAGCCGCGCATCGATCAGATCAAAACGTTTGAGCGTGATCGATGGCAGGGCGGTAAAGCGCTGCCAGAACTGTTCCAGCGTGAGTGGAGTTTGCAGGCGTACGCCGCTTAGCCGCAGGCGCTCTACCTGCCAACTGCCATCGGCGGCGCGGGTCGCCACGCCAGTCAAATCACCTTGCGCCAGATCGGCTCCGAAGTTGCTGAGCAGCAACTGGTTTTGTTTGAGTTCGCCCTGTACCAATATCTGAGAAGCGGGGATGCCATTTAGCGTCATGGAACCGGCGCTGAACTGGAACTGATGGCTTTCACCCAATGGATAACCGGTTTTCGGTTGCCATGGCGTAATACCGGCATTGACCTGTTGCGCATTAAGCTGCCAGGTTTCATCGTTGGATTGCAGCGCCATATTGCTCAGTTGCAGTACATCGGCCTGAATCGGCAATACAGCATTTTGCTGTGAGAGCTTAAGCGTACCTTCGCGTAGCGTTACGCTGTGGAAATAACGCGGTTCGGTAAGTTGGCGCAGACTGAGGCCGAGATCCAGTCGCTTGGCGACCAGCGAAGGTGGCTGATTCTTTGTCGCTAGTTTAACGTCTTCCAAGCTGATTTGACCCGGTTGGCCCCACGAGTGCGAGATCTTGGCCACCGACAGGCGATATTCACTGTTATCGCTGACCCAGCGGCTCAAGTAGCCCGCGGCCCAACGGGTTTGCCCAATGACGTACAGCAGCGCAATGGCAAGCACAACCAACAGCAGCAACGTCAGCAACAGTTTCCCGATAAATTTCATCGTCTACATCCGCGTCGGTCAAAAAAGATACCCTGTTTATGCCGTAATTGGCCGGGCATCTCAAGAGCAATGGTCTGATAGGCAATAAAAAACGGCCGCGAGCGGCCGTTTAATCATCGGTGCGGCCGATTATGGCTTTTCGTGTTCGTGCGGGAACACCAGGTTCAGCACGATAGCGGTGATACCACCGGCAGCAATACCTGAGGAGAGCAGGGTTTTCAGCCAGTCCGGCGCGAACTGCAGGATCAGCGGCTGCTGGGAAACGCCCATACCCACCGCCAGTGACAGCGCCATGATCATGATTGCACGGCGATTCAGTCGTTCACGAGACACGATACGTACGCCAGATGCGGCGATGGTGCCAAACATCACCAGAGTGGCTCCGCCCAGGACCGGCTCGGGAATATGTTGCACGAAACCGGCGACTGCCGGGAACAGCCCCAGCGCGATCAGCATCAGAGCCACCACGAAACCGACATAGCGGCTGGCGACGCCGGTCAGTTGGATCACGCCATTGTTCTGACCAAAACAGGAGTTGGGGAAGGTGTTAAATACTGCCGAGAGCATCGAGTTCAGGCCATTGGCCAGCACACCGCCCTTCAGGCGCTTCATATACAGCGGGCCGCTGACCGGCTGCTCTGACACGTCCGAGGTGGCGGTGATATCGCCGATGGTTTCCAGTGAGGTGACCATAAAGATCAGCATCAGCGGCAGTAACAGGTTCCAGTCAAAGCCCAGACCGTAATACAGCGGTGTCGGGATAATGATAGCTGCCGTTTCGGTAACCGGCTGGCTTTCCGGCAACATACCCATGGCCCAGGCCAGTAAATAGCCGACCGCCATGGCGATCACCAGCGAGGCAACGCGCAGGTAGGGGTTGCGCTGACGGTTAAGCAGAATGATGACCAATAATACCGCGCCGGCCAGCAGCAGGTTTTTGGGGGCGCCGAAGCTGCCCCCGTTCATCGCGGCATAGCCGCCGCCGATGGAGGTCAGTCCGACCTGGATCAGTGATAAACCGATAATCATCACCACAATGCCGGAGACCAGCGGGGTAATAATGCGCCGTGCCAGATGCAGCACTCGTGATAACAGGATTTCGGTGCAGGAGGCGACCATTAGCGTGCCAAACAGCGCTGCCATCATGGTGGGAACATCGGCCCCGCCGTTTTTCAGCGCCAGACCACCCATAATCAACGGCGAGACAAAGTTAAAGCTGGTTCCCTGAATGGACAGCAGGCCAGAACCGACCGGTCCCCAGGTTTTAATTTGTAGTATAGAGGCCAGACCGGAGGCAAACAGCGACATGCTGATAATGTGCTGAGTATCTTGTGCCGGTAAACCTAACGCCTGACAAATCAACAGCGCTGGGGTGATCACCGCAACAAACATTGCCAACAGGTGCTGACCGGCGGCAAACAGCGTTTGCGGCAGAGGTGGTCGGTCTTCCAGGCGATAAATCAGCTCACTGTTACGGGGTGTGGCAGAGGTTTTTTGCGCGGCATCGAGCTCGGCAGATGGCATGGTCATGGTGTGGCATTCCCAGAAACGGCAAAGCAGGCATTTTAATGATTTGCCTCACAAAAGCAAACGGTTGCGCGTTAAAGTTATGTTAGTATAATCGCCGGTTATGTCGCATTTTCATTCATTTTTTCTTGTGTTATCAGCGTTTTTTACTTCTAATCCTGTACTCATCGAGTTTTAAAAACTAAGCGGTTTTCTATAACTTATTATTTTTTAATTGGATCTTTCCCCTTACATGGAGTACCTGGATGTTCCATCTTGATACTTATGGCACGTTAGTCGCGGCAACATTGGTTTTGCTCCTCGGGGGCAAATGTGTCACCAGCATTCCCTTGTTGAGAAAATATACTATCCCCGCCCCTGTCGCCGGTGGTTTGCTGGTGGCGCTCCTGTTGTTAGCCCTGAAAAAGCTGGTTAACTGGGAAATCAGCTTCGATATGTCGCTGAAAGACCCGTTGATGCTGGCCTTCTTTGCCACCATCGGTCTGAATGCCAACCTAGCGCGATTGCGTGCGGGCGGCAAGGCATTAATGGTGTTCCTGTTTGTGGTGCTGGGCCTGTTGCTGGTGCAGAACGCCATCGGCATCGGCATGGCAAAAATGCTGGGTCTGGATCCGCTGATGGGTCTGATTGCCGGCTCCATTACCTTGTCCGGTGGCCATGGCACCGGCGCGGCCTGGAGCAAGCTGTTTATCGAACGCTACGGGTTTGAAAACGCCACGGAAGTGGCGATGGCTTGTGCTACCTTCGGGCTGGTACTGGGTGGCCTGATCGGCGGCCCGGTTGCGCGTTATCTGGTGAAACATTCGTCCACGCCGGAAGGCACGCCGGATGACAGCGTCCAGCCAAGCGGTTTTGAAAAGCCGGAGAGCGGTCGTTTGATCACCTCGCTGGTCATGATTGAAACCATTGCCATGATCGCCATCTGTCTGAGCTTGGGTCAGTTGATTACCGGTTTACTGAGTGGCACGGTGTTTGAACTGCCAAACTTCGTCTGCGTGCTGTTTGTTGGTGTGATCCTCAGCAACACCCTGGCCTTCACCGGCTTTTATACCGTGTTTGAACGCGCAGTATCGGTGTTGGGAAATGTCAGCCTGTCGCTGTTCCTGGCGATGGCGCTGATGAGCCTGCGGTTGTGGGAACTGGCTTCGCTGGCCTTGCCGATGCTGGCGATTCTGGCGGTGCAAACGCTGGTGATGGCGCTGTACGCGATTTTCGTCACCTACCGGGTGATGGGCAAAAATTACGATGCGGCGGTTCTGGCAGCTGGTCACTGTGGCTTCGGCATGGGCGCGACGCCAACGGCGATCGCCAATATGCAGGCAATTACCGATCGCTTCGGCCCATCGCACCTGGCGTTTCTGGTGGTGCCGATGGTGGGGGCGTTCTTTATTGATATTGCCAACGCGATTGTGATTAAGCTGTATCTGCTGTTGCCGGTGTTCCCGGCGATAGGTTGATTAGCGGATTGCAATAAATCAGAAGGGCGCCGATTGGCGCCCTTAGTTTTGGCAGGGAATCAGGCGTTAGAGTAACGCGCTTTTTCCGGTAACCAGCGTTCAATCAACGCGTGGGCATGTTGCGGATACTGCTGATGGATATGACGAGCGACGCGTTGTACTTCCGGGATCATCGCCTGATCGCGTAGCAAATCGGCTACTTTGAACTCGGCGCTGCCGGTTTGGCGTGTGCCAAGCAGCTCCCCGGGGCCACGGATCTCCAGATCCTGCTGGGCAATGACGAAGCCGTCATTGCTGTCACGCAGCACCTGCAGCCGCTTCTGCGCGGTTTTGCTCAGTGGCGTTTTGTACAACAACACGCAATGTGACGCCACGGCACCACGGCCCACGCGGCCACGCAGCTGATGCAGCTGTGCCAGCCCCAACCGCTCCGGGTTTTCGATGATCATCAGGCTGGCATTCGGCACGTCGACACCGACTTCGATCACCGTCGTTGCCACCAACAGCTGGAGTTCGCCTTGTTTAAAGGCTTGCATCACTGCCTGCTTCTCTTGCGCTTTCATTCGGCCATGTATCAGCGCGACTTTCAGCTCCGGCAGCGCGGTTTTCAGTTCTTCCCAGGTGGCTTCTGCGGCCTGGGCTTCGAGTAGTTCAGACTCTTCGATCAACGTACAAACCCAATACGCTTGCCGGCCTTCTTCCAGACAAGCGCTTTTCACCCGCTGGATTATATCGGCGCGCCGAGTATCGGGTATAGCGACGGTAGTGACCGGGGTTCTGCCTGGGGGCAGCTCGTCGATCACCGAAGTGTCGAGATCGGCATAGGCGGTCATTGCCAGCGTGCGTGGGATGGGCGTGGCGGTCATGATCAACTGATGGGCATGGAAGCCTTGCTCCTCCCCCTTTTCCCACAGTGCCAGCCGCTGGTGGACGCCAAAACGGTGCTGTTCGTCGATGATCACCAGTGCCAGGCCGGAAAATTTTACCTGTTCCTGGAAAATGGCGTGTGTACCGACCACCATGGAAACCTGACCACTGGCAATCGCCTCTTGTTGTGCGAGACGCGCCTTGCCTTTTTGCTTGCCGGCCAGCCAGCCGACTTCCAATCCCAGCGGTTCAAACCACTGGCGGAAATTGTTGGCATGCTGTTCGGCCAGCAGTTCCGTGGGTGCCATCAATGCCACCTGCTTGCCGTGGGCGATGGCGCGTAGCGCGGCCAGTGCGGCCACCAGAGTTTTACCGGAGCCGACGTCGCCCTGTACCAGACGCATCATTGGGAAGCCTTTTTGCATATCGGCTTCAATATCTGCCACCACGCGGTCTTGCGCGCCGGTCGGTGTAAAGGGTAACTGGGTGAGAAATTGTGTTTTAAGCCGATCATCCGGCATCAGAGGCAGTGCCTGATAGCTCTGAGCGCCGGCGCGTACCGCCAACATACTGAGGTTATGCGCTAACAGCTCTTCCATGATCAGTCGTTTTTGCGCCGGGTGTTTGCCCTGTTCCAAATCAACCAACTGGATATCCGGCGGCGGGCGGTGCAGGGTATGCAGAGCCTGTGGCAGACTCATCAAACCACCGCTCAGCTCCGGCGGCAACAGCTCGGTGATGGCGCAGGTATCCAACAGTTCCAGAGCCTGATCGGTCAGCTTGCGCAGCGTAGCCTGCCGAATACCTTCAGTCGTTGGGTAGACCGGGGTCAGTGACTCTTGCAGCTCAATCTCGCTGCTTTCTCCCTGAATGCGGTATTCCGGGTGAATAATTTCTGCGCCGTGATTGCCGCGTTTGACTTCACCATACGCGGTTACGCGACGGCCGGTTGCCAGACTGTTTTTCATCGCCGCATTGAAGTTGAAGAAGCGCATGGTGAGCAGGCCGGTACTGTCACTGATCTGGCAGGTCAGCATACGTCGACGGCCAAAACTGATGTCCGTACGCAGTACTTCACCTTCCACCGTGGCAAAAATACCCGGTTGCAGGTCGTTTATTGGATAGAGGCGGGTCCGGTCTTCATAGCGCAGTGGTAGGTGCAGCAACAAGTCCTGAATGGTTTCCAGGCCAATTTTGACCAGTTTCCCCGCCTGGCTGGCACCCACGCCGGAAAGTGTGGTGAGTGGGATAGCATCCAGCAGGCGGCCTTTCATTTGCGTACCGTCGCTTGCATGGCTGCCCACCATTCGGCATCGGCGACCACCTGACCCTGTTCATCAATGTGCGGACGCGGCAGTCTTTTACGTTTGGCCACGTTGGCCAGCACCGGATAACCGCCTTCAAACAGCAGGCGCTGTTGTTCTTCTTGGTCGAGCATGCTGTGCTCACGGCGATAAAGACCGGCATTTTGCCGCTGGCGTTGTGCTTCGTACAGGATCAATGCTGAGGCGACCGACACGTTGAGTGACTGCACCATACCGATCATTGGAATGATGATGTCCTGATCGGCAAGCCGCAGTGCTTCTTCGGTAATACCGGTTTTTTCCTGGCCCAGAAGCACGCAGGTCGGGCGGGTGTAATCCACCTCGCGGAAGTCTACTGCGCGCGCGGAGAGGTTGGTTGCCAGGATCTGCATACCCTGAGCTTTCAAATGGGTCACGGCGTCGACAATGGTGGGATGGGTTTTGACATTCACCCAACTGTTGCTGCCGGCAGCGGAGGAAACCAGGGTGCGCATGCGTGGGGTGGGCCACACGGCATGCACCTGATGCACGCCGACGGCGTCGGCGGTGCGGATAATGGCGGAGACGTTATGCGGTTTGTGAACCTGTTCCAGGCAGACGGTTAAATCCGGCTGCCGGGTGGCCAGCATTTCACAAATCCGCGCATAGCGTTCAGGGCTCATAAGCGCTAATTTCGGTTACGGTTAACTTTAATCACATCCGGCATGATACGGATTTTACGCATTATATTTGCCAGATGGATGCGATCGCGGGTGGTCAAACGGATAAATGCACTATAAACCCGGCCGTCTTTTTCTTCGGTATTCAGGCTTTGAATATTGGACTCAGCGGCATTGATGGCTGCCGTCAGGTTGGCCAACGCCCCCTGATGATTAAACATGTCCACTTTGATCTCTGCGATGAATTCCTGCTCGATGTCTTGATCCCACTCTACCGCCATGAATTTTTCAGGTTCTTTCTGGTAGCCGCGGATATTTCGGCAGGACTCATGGTGGATCACCAGCCCTTTGCCTGGGCTGACGTGGGCGATGATCGGATCGCCTGGAATAGGTCGACAGCACTTGGCGAAGGTGATCAGCACGCCGTCTGAGCCCTTGATCGCCAGATTACGAACCCCAGAGGACGTCCCCAGATTAGACTGGTCACCCTGCAGGTTTTTCGCTACTACCACGCTCATGGCATTGCCCAGGCCAATTTCAGCCAGCAGGTCGTCCAGCGTCGCCAGTTTCATGCGATCCAACTCGTGTTGGATATTTTCTGCTGGAACCTCTGCCAGTTTGCGGCTGCCGCCCAACGCATGATTTAACAAGCGACGGCCAAGGCCAACTGAATCATCGCGTTTGAGGTTTTTCAGCATCTGGCGGATTTTGGCGCGAGCTTTTGAGCTGACGACAAAGTTCAGCCAGGCGGCGTTAGGTCGTGCCCCCGGAGCCGTGATGATTTCGACAGTTTGCCCGCTGGTCAATGACTGTGACAGTGGGTATGGCTGACGATCAACACGTGCGCCAACACAGGCGTGGCCGATATCGGTGTGCACCGCGTAGGCGAAGTCGACCGGCGTTGCGCCCGCAGGCAATTCAACAATGCGGCCTTCCGGGGTGAAAACGTAAATCTCATCCGGGAACAGATCGGATTTAACGCTCTCGATAAATTCAAACGAACTGCCGGCGCTCTGTTGTAGCTCCAGCAAGCTCTGCATCCAGCGCTGAGCGCGAATTTGTGCGGTGGTGCCGGTTTCACCCTGTTCTTTTTCTTTATAAGCCCAGTGCGCGGCGACCCCCATTTCGGCCATCTGATCCATATCTTCGGTACGGATTTGCACCTCAACTGGTACGCCGTGTGGGCCGATCAGTGATGTGTGCAACGATTGATAGCCGTTGGCCTTTGGAATGGCGATATAGTCTTTGACCCTGCCCGGACGCGGTTTGTACAGGCTGTGAGCCTGGCCCAGTACGCGGTAGCAGGTGTCGACTTCCTTCACGATCACCCGGAACGCGTAGATATCCATAATCGAATGGAAACGCTGTTCTTTCAGGTGCATCTTGAGGTAGATGGAATACAGATGTTTTTCCCGCCCGCTGACGCGGCAGGGGATGCCGGCCTCGGTCAGTCGCCCTTCGATCTCGGAGAGAATCTTCTGGATCATCTCTTTACGGTTACCGCGTGCGGCTTTCACCACTTCTTTGATTACGCGATAACGGTTCGGGTACAACGCCTCAAAGCCCAGCTCTTCCAGCTCGGTTTTCAGGTGGTGAATACCCAGACGATGGGCAAGGGGGCTGTAGATTTCCAGGGTTTCACGCGCGATACGCCGCCGCTTGTCAGGACGCAGCGAACCGAGGGTGCGCATGTTGTGCGTACGGTCGGCCAGCTTGATCAGCACGACGCGGATATCCTGCACCATCGCCATGATCATCTTGCGGAAGTTTTCCGCCTGAGCTTCTTTTTTATCCTGGAACTTCAGCTTGTCGAGCTTGGATACGCCTTCAACCAGTTCGGCAACGCTTTTGCCGAATAGCTGTTCCATATCCTGGTAGGTGGCCGGGGTATCTTCGATGACGTCGTGCAGCAGTGCTGCCATTAGCGTCTCATGATCAAGACGCATTTCCGCCAGAATGCAGGCCACGGCAACCGGGTGAGTAATGTAGGGCTCACCACTGGAGCGTGTCTGTCCCTCGTGAGCATCACGTGCAACGAGGTATGCCTGTTTGAGGCGCTTAATCTGCTCCTCAGGCAGGTAACGTTGAATCAGCAGATTCAGGCTTTCAAACAGGTACAAAGGCTGACTCGCAGTCTAATTAACGACGACCTTCAGCAATGGCGGTAACCGCTTGAATCTCTGCGGCTTCCTGCTCTTGCTGCTCCTGACGATCACGAACATCGAGGATTTGGCTGGTGATCAGGCCTTCTTCGATTTCGCGCAGCGCGATAACGGTGTACTTGTCGTTTTCTTCCGGAACAAGTGCATCTTTACCGCCAGTCTGGATTTGACGTGCCCGACGAGCAGCGACCAACACCAGGTCAAAACGGTTACCAATTTTCTCTACAGCGTCTTGAACAGTTACGCGTGCCATATTTGTGCTACTCCACAGGTGACGAAAAGACTGGGCATAATACTGAAACTGTCTTCAGTCTGCCAATAGTTTGCTGATTAAAGCGTCATGCCGCAGTAATTGGCGGCCTAAACGCAGGCGTTCGGCGCGAATAATGGTTTTCAGATCGGATAGAGCCAGATCGAAATCATCATTCACGATTAAATAATCATACTCCGCGTAGTGCGCCATTTCGGCCACGGCCTGCGCCATGCGTTTGGCGATGACTTCATCCGTGTCTTGCCCGCGGCCACGCAGGCGACGGCCAAGTTCGTCCTTCGACGGCGGCAAAATAAATATGCTGCGTGCCTGCGGCATTTTGGCGCGAATTTGCTGTGCGCCCTGCCAGTCGATATCCAGGAAAACATCTACGCCGGTCGACAGCACCTGCTCAATGGCGGCGCGTGAGGTCCCGTAATAGTTACCGAACACTTCGGCGTGCTCAAGAAAGGCATCCTGCTCAATCATTCGGCAGAATTCATCTTTTGAGACGAAGAAATAATGCTCGCCATGCTGTTCACCCGGGCGGCTGTCGCGCGTGGTGTGCGAAACCGAAACCTGCGTGTCGTACAGCGGTTGCGTCTTTAACAAAGCCTGAATCAGACTTGATTTCCCTGCGCCACTGGGGGCAGAGACAATATAAAGCGTGCCTTGAGCCATGATGATGTTCGTTGATAGCGGTTGATATGCCAATAACAGCAGATGTGTATTTTCTCCGCACAGTATACACGGCTAACGAGCCGGATGCAGCGTTAGCTCGCATTTTGCCCGCTGCTTTGTGCTGAAAAAACTTCAAACTGGCGGGTTTGCGCAGCGTATCGCTAAGTTTTGGCGGTTTTCTGCAACGCGATCTGCTTTTCTCGAGGTGTTTTGCAGAACGGCTCTTTAGCCATTGCCGTGCTTCCACTTCCCGGATTTACTGCCGGTTATCAGGGAGGTGCTCAATGCATAAGGGTGTCATGGGGATCGGGATGATCCTGCTGGGTTGTTTGGCGTTTAGTGGGTCGCTATGGGCGGAGACTTGCCCAACATGGCGACCTGAACGGCTGCAACTGGAGATAACCACGTTAAAAAACCAGCTTGAGCGCTGGGATGTGGCTTATTACCAACAGGGAAACAGTTTAATTGAGGATGAAGTGTACGACAGCCTGCGGAAAAAGCTGCGGCTGTGGCTAGGTTGTGCCGGGTTGGCACCGGCAGATGAATCTGTTCCGCTTTTACCTATGGGCAAGGTGACGCATCCGGTCGCTCATACTGGATTACGTAAATTGCCGGATACGGCTGCTGTGGTGCAATGGCTACATGGCCGTAGCGATCTTTGGGTTCAACCCAAGGTGGACGGTGTGGCCATTACGTTGGTTTATCGTGACGGAGAACTGGCGGCGGCGATCAGTCGGGGAAATGGTCTAAAAGGGGAGAACTGGCTGGAAAAAGTACGTGCGATACCGGCAGTACCCGCCAGTATTAAGGGGGCTCCACAGACGTTGACTCTGCAAGGTGAGTTGTTCCTGAGGGTGAACGGTCATCGACAGAAAGTCAGCGGCGGCATTAATGCCCGGGCCAGGGTTGCCGGGGCATTGATGAAAAAGCAGCTTTCGCCGGTATTGCAACAGATTGGCCTGTTTGTCTGGGCTTGGCCGGACGGTCCGCAGGCCATGTTGCCGCGTTTGCGGCAGCTTGCCGCAATGGGATTCCCCCTGGCCCTCGCTTACTCGCAACCGGTGAAATCATTGGCGGAAGTGCAGCAATGGCGGGAGCACTGGTACCAGGATGCTTTGCCTTTTGTTACCGATGGTGTGGTGATTCATCAGGCGCGTTCACCACAGGGAAAATATTGGCAAGCGAAGCCCGGTGATTGGGCGGTGGCCTGGAAATATCCGCCTGTGCAGCAGGTTACGCAGGTCAATGGGGTCGATTTCAATGTGGGGCGAACCGGGAAAATTGCCGTGGTACTGAGGCTTGAGCCTGTCAGGCTGGACGACAAATGGGTGTCACGGGTTAATCTCGGTTCGCTGTCACGTTGGCGGCAGTGGGCGGTTTCGCCAGGAGATCAAGTGGCGATCAGCCTGATGGGGCATGGTATTCCACATCTGAATAAGGTGGTCTGGCGGGTAAAAGAAAGGTCGGTGCCTAGTGCGCCATCTGCAGAGCATTATCATCCGTTGAGTTGTTTTAGTTGGCGGCCGGATTGCCGTCAGCAATTTCTTGCCCGGCTGGTGTGGCTAAGTGGTCGACAGGGGTTAAACCTGCACAGCGTCAGTGAATCCACCTGGCAGGCATTAATCGATCAGGGGTTGGTACGGCATCTGTTGGACTGGTTGGCGCTGACGCCGGAACAGTTGAGCTCCGCCCCTGGAATTGGCGATAAACGAGGGCAGAATATTTACCGGCAATTTCAGTTGGCGCGGCAGCAGCCATTTGCCCGCTGGTTAATTGCTTTAGGTGCGCCACTGTCCCTACAGCAAGTGGTGATGTTGAAAAGCTGGCATCAGGCCCAGCAATTGCCAACCGAGGCGTGGCGGACAATGGCCGGTATTGGTGCAAAAAGGGCGCGGCAGGTTGCTGATTTTCTTCAACACCCGCCATTGCTCGCGCTGGTCAATACACTAGAGACCCAGGAAATAGCTGGCTTTGTTCCTGAGGTGCATCCTGTTAATGGTCCGGGTGCTGGTAATTAAATACCGGCAGGCCCAGACGAAAGCGCAGGGCGAGTAACCGAGCGCTGAGGCCGACGACCAGAGTGATGATCACTACCAGATTATGTGGCAGGCTGAAGTGCTGCAGGCCGATGTACAGCCAGGCGGCGCCAAAGGAAATACCGGCGTAGATTTCTTTCTGAAAGACCAGCGGAATACGATTGCAGAGCATATCGCGCAGTACACCGCCGAATACGCCGGTGATCACGGCGGCAATCGCGGCGATGATGGCGCCGTGGCCCATATCCAGTGCGACTTGCGCACCGATGATTGAAAACACTATCAGGCCAACGGCATCCAAAACCAGGAACAGGCGACGCAGGTGACGCATCAGGGGGGCCAGCCAGGTAGTGACAATCGCCGCAATGGCGACAATAACGATGTATTCAGGATGTTTGACCCACCCCAGTGGGAAATGCCCTAGCAGCATATCGCGCACTGAACCACCACCGATCGCGGTGGCCGAAGCGATAATAATTACGCCAAACATATCCATCTGGCGACGGCCTGCGGCCAGTGCACCGGTCATGGCTTCGGCAGTGATGCCAATGATATAAAGAATGCTCAGTAACATAAGGTTTTCACAGGGTGGGCGGGAATGAGTGTAATGGTGGAAGGGTAATCGCCGACGGGGCACATCGCTACTGAGTTTTTCTAACCGGTGGCATTTCGGATTATTTTAATTAATCCATTGGTGGTTTTTTTAACTTGTTTATTGCATTTTCTAGTCTTTTATTGCTAATCGATGCATTAGAAATTCAGTGTTAGTTTCTATGGCTGACTATATTTATTGCATTAGGTCCGAGGCCGCTGGTCGACGACGGATAATGGCATTCACTAAGGAACATAAAGATAAATGAAAACTACTCCCCTGCGGGTGACGGCTCTAACCGCGGTCTTACTGCTGAGCGGTTGCGTTGCTTCGGTTCCAAACACTGCACAGCAAAAGTCAGCGACTTGCACCCTGGGCGATCCTATGACACAAACCACGCTTTATTTTGGTCTGAACCGCCCGACGGGGCCGGTGATTAGCGCAGCAGAGTGGCAGCGTTTTGTTGACCAGCAAGTGACGCCGCGCTTTAAAGATGGACTATCGGTATTTGATGCCAAAGGGCAGTGGCTGGGTAATGACGGCAAGCTGGCACGCGAGAACAGCAAAGCGCTGATGCTGATCCATGCACCGGGCAAGGAAAGTGAAACCAATATCGAAGCGCTGCGTAGCAGCTATAAGCAACAGTTTACCCAGGATTCTGTGATGCGGGTTGATACTCCGGTCTGTGTCGCGTTCTGATGAAGTCCCGGCCCGCAGGCCGGGGTATGGGGGGCTTACAGTACCAACCCGGCGATTGCCGCCGAAAGCAGGCTAACCAGCGTTGAGCCGTAGACCAGCTTCAGGCCAAAACGAGAAACCACATTGCCCTGTCGCTCGTTGAGCCCTTTGATTGCCCCGGCCACGATGCCGATAGAGGCAAAGTTGGCAAAGGAGACCAGGAATACCGACAGAATGCCCAGGCCGCGTGGTGTTAGCTCCGCCGCAATTTTCTTCAGTTCAATCATTGCCACAAATTCATTGGCTACCAACTTGGTCGCCATGATGCTGCCTGCCCGTAGTGCATCTGGTGCCGGGATGCCGATTAGCCAGGCCAACGGATAGAATACATAGCCCAGGATCTGCTGGAAGCTGATACCGAACACGGCGGAGAACAGGGCGTTTACCGCAGAAATCAGTGCAATAAAACCAATCAGCATGGCAGCGATAATCATCGCAATTTTGAAGCCAGCCAAAATGTACTCCCCCAGCATTTCAAAGAAGCTTTGATCTTCATGCAGCTTACTCAGCTTCAGCTCTGGTTCATCGTCCAACTGATAGGGGTTGATGATAGACAAAATGATAAAGGTACTGAACATATTAAGGATCAACGCAGCGACTACGTATTGCGCATCGATCATCGACATATAGGCGCCAACGATGGACATGGAGACTGTCGACATGGCAGTTGCCGCCATGGTGTACATGCGGCGCGGCGAGATATCGCCAATGATGCCCTTATAGGCGATAAAGTTTTCCGATTGTCCGAGTACCAGCGTGCTGACGGCGTTGAAAGACTCCAGCTTGCCCATGCCGTTAACCTTGGACAACAGGGTGCCGACCACACGGATAATCAGTGGCAGAATGCGGAAATGCTGCAAAATACCGATTAGCGCGGAAATAAAGATAATTGGGCACAAAACCCCAAGGAAGATAAACGCCAATCCATCTTTGCTCATGCCACCAAACACAAAGTCGGAGCCTTGTGCGGCGTATGTCAGCAGCGTTTCAAAGAAGCCGGCGACGTGTTTGATGACGCTAAGGCCACTTTCTGAATGCAGGAAGAAATAGGCGAGTGCACCTTCGATGACCAGAAGCTGAATAATATAGCGCAGGCGGATTTTCTTGCGGTCATTACTGACCAGCAGTGCCAAGGCGATGATCACCACCAGGGCAAAAATAAATTGCAGAATTTGCGGCATAAAGAGTCCGTACGGCTTGCGGGCATGAAAAAACACATTTAGCCACAGCTTGGCCCACCTTTCATTACGTTAGGTGATAATTGGAATAAAATACTATCAGTCAGCGAGATAAGTTACCCATTGCCACTCGTGCCCACTCGGTCGCAGTTTTTCATAAACCCAGTTCGATCCGCATCCGATGTAATTTTTACGTTTTGGCGCGCAAAGGTTCTCCTCTTCCAGGGTTGTTGCATAACGGCTTGGAACCCAATGCTCAGAATGCACAACGGGTTTCACTAATAGATTGGTTTATTTAGAAAATAGTCTGATTTTTTGTCGTAGAAGATCAGCGATTTTTTTCTCAGGATGGGAGACAGATGATGAACACCAGTACCTTATTACGGGCATTAGCTAATGGCGTTAATCCCGATACCGGCGAGTTATTGGAACCTGTATCAATGACCAGTTCGCCGGAAGCGATACGCCTTTTGTTCGCTCTGGCCGAGGAGTTTCAGAGTGAAACTGAGCGCCAGGAAAAAACCACGCTAACGCCTGAGGAACGGCGACAGAAGAATATTTTCGAGGGGCGACCGGCAAAATCTTATTTCCCTTGGGATGAGAAGAGAAACAGCGGTTGCAGGAAAGCCATGCAGCCGGTATGACGCTGGAGATGATGAGCAGTGAATTTGAACGTTCGACCTGGGGCATTGCCGTTCAACTGCAGAAAATGGGATTGAGTACCGAAGAGCAGGCCGCTGGTTTACCCAGAGCCTAGCCGTAAAAAAGCCCGCTGGCGCGGGCTTTAAACGAATGAAGGAACACATCACTCGATATTCTGGATCTGCTCACGCATTTGCTCAATCAACACCTTCAGCTCGATGGCGGAGGTGGTGACTTCGGCATTGATCGACTTGGATGCCAGGGTGTTGGATTCGCGGTTGAACTCCTGCATCATAAAGTCGAGTCGGCGGCCTACGGCTTCTTTTTTCTTCAGGATGTTGTGCGTTTCTTTTACGTGCGCTTCCAGGCGATCCAGTTCTTCGGCGACGTCAACACGCTGCGCCATCAACACCAGTTCCTGTTCCAGACGGGTATTTTCCAGCTGTACCTGAGCCTCTTCCAACTTGCTGACCAGACGCTCACGCTGCCATTGCAGAATGTTTGGCATCTGGGCACGTACCTTGATCACTTCGGCGCTAACGCCGTCCAGGCGCTGTTCAATCAGCGCTTTCAGTGCGGTACCTTCGCTTTCGCGAGCAATAATGAAGTCATCCAGTGCGCCGTCCAGCGCCTGCATTAGTTGTGCGCTGATAGCGTCCAGATCCTGCTCCTGGGCAGACATCACGCCTGGCCAACGCAGTACGTCGATAGGATCGATTTCCCCTTCGTCGCTCTGCATTTTTACCCAATTGGCGGCTTCAACCAGCTGTTTGGCCAATTTTTCGTTCAGGATCATTGAGCTTTGTGCGCTTGGATCCAGTTCGAAGCGCAGGTTGCACTCCACTTTGCCACGGGTCAGGCGGCCACGAATACGTTCGCGGATCACCGGCTCCAGGCTGCGGAACTGCTCCGGCAGGCGGATGTAGGTTTCTAGATAGCGTTGGTTCACGGAACGCAGCTCCCAAGCTGCGCTGCCCCATTCACCCTTGATTTCACGCCGGGCGTAGGCTGTCATGCTGCGGATCATTGATGCGTACCCGTAATAGGAAAAGATGAAGCGATTATAGCGTTGGAGATGCGGGCAGGATAGGCATTACGTCACTAAGCCCGTATAATGCGCAGCCAATCGTTGATTAGAAGCCGGAGAGAGTCCATGCGTCCTGCAGGCAGAGCACCACAACAAGTTCGCCCACTGACACTGACCCGTCACTATACCAAACATGCAGAAGGCTCAGTGCTGGTTGAGTTTGGCGATACCAAGGTTTTGTGCACCGCCACGGTAGAAGAGGGCGTTCCGCGTTTCCTGAAAGGTCAGGGCCAGGGGTGGATCACCGCTGAATACGGCATGCTGCCGCGTTCTACCCACAGCCGTAACGCCCGCGAAGCCGCAAAAGGCAAGCAGGGCGGCCGCACGCTGGAAATTCAGCGCCTGATCGCCCGTTCGCTGCGTGCAGCGGTAGATTTGAAAAAGCTGGGTGAGTTTACCATCACGCTCGACTGTGACGTCTTGCAGGCCGATGGTGGCACCCGTACCGCGTCTATTTCCGGTGCCTGTGTTGCGCTGGCCGATGCGTTGAATGCGCTGGTAACTAACGGCAAGCTGAAAGCCAACCCGATGAAAGGGCTGGTTGCTGCAGTTTCTGTCGGCATTGTTAACGGCGAAGCGCTGTGCGATTTGGAGTACGTTGAAGACTCTGCGGCAGAAACCGACATGAACGTAGTGATGATGGAAGATGGCCGCATGATCGAGGTGCAGGGCACCGCCGAGGGTGAGCCGTTCAGCCACGATGAGCTATTGGCACTGTTGGCGCTGGCCCGAGGGGGCATCGATACCATCTTCCAGGCGCAGAAAGCGGCGCTGGCAGACTAATTATTAAGGCGACTCAATAGTCGCCTTTTTTACGCCCGACGATCGGGCGGCAGTATTAACAGATCTATACCCTATAGCTTTCAAGTTGCAGCTAGGCGGCCAACTCGCTCATCCCCAGGCGCTTACTCAGGTAAGTAACTGGGGTGACAAATCTGCCGGGAGCAGATTTGAACGCTGCTTGCAGCGGCCCCAAAGGGGTGTGGCCCATGGACGGGCCACATAACTGAGTGCAGGTAACAACGCTGCAGCTTGAAAGATGACGGGTATAACCGACCAGACGAGGAGAAGCAGTAATGAAAGCCTATCAGCGCCAGTTTATCGAGTTCGCGCTTAACAAGCAGGTATTGAAATTCGGCGAGTTCACCCTGAAATCCGGCCGCACCAGCCCGTATTTCTTTAACGCCGGCCTGTTTAATACCGGGCGTGATCTCGCGCTGTTAGGGCGTTTCTATGCCGAAGCGCTGGTGGATTCCGGTATTGAGTTCGACCTGCTGTTTGGTCCGGCCTACAAAGGCATTCCGATCGCCACTACCACGGCGGTCGCATTGGCGGAACATCATGAGCGTGATGTGCCGTACTGCTTTAACCGTAAAGAAGCCAAAACCCATGGCGAAGGGGGCACACTGGTAGGCAGCCCACTGCAGGGCCGTGTAATGCTGGTGGATGACGTTATCACTGCCGGTACGGCGATCCGTGAATCGATGGAAATCATTGGCGCTGGTGGTGCCACCTTGGCTGGAGTATTGATTTCTCTCGATCGCCAGGAACGCGGCCGTGCGGATATTTCTGCTATTCAGGAAGTTGAGCGTGACTATCACTGCAAGGTCATTTCCATCGTGACGTTGAAGGATTTGATTGCTTATCTGGAAGAAAAACCGGAAATGGCGGCTCACCTGGCGGCAGTTCGTGCTTATCGCGAGCAGTACGGGGTTTAACGCGGGTTCTACTATGCCGGGCGCCGCCAAACGCGCCCGGTATAGGGTTTATTGCAGTTGTGCCGCCAACAGTGGCCAGCGGCCATCGAATTCTTGCGTTGGGCGGTAGCGGAATTCGGAGCGCACATAGCGTGACAGCATGCCTTCACAAAACGCCAGTAACTGGCTTGCCAGCAGCGTTTCGTCCACGATAAAGCCTTTGCCTTCCCGCAGTTTGCGTTCTTTCAACACCTGGCGCAGTTGAGCCTCGATGCGTTCAAACAGCTGGTTGATTCGCCCTTGTAACCGATCCTGCTCAAACATTAGTGCGTGGCCGGTCATGATGCGCGTCAGGCCCGGGTTACGTTCGGCAAACCCCAACACCAGTAACAGAATCAAACGCAGGCGGTTAAAGGTCTCTTTCTCATCCTGCAGGATCAGATTGATGCGGGTGATCAGGCTGTCTTCAATAAACTCGATCAGACTGTCGAACATCCGTGTCTTACTTGGGAAGTGCCGGTACAGTGCAGCTTCGGAGACTCCGACGTTAGCGGCAAGTTTAGCGGTGGTAATACGCTGGCTGCCGTCGCTGGACTCCAGCATTTGGGCTAACGCCTGCAGTATTTCCTCGCGCCGGTTCCTTTTGATTTTTTCTTTTTCTGCCATGTCTGATTAGACCCTTGCTAAAACTGCTTAGACTTTCGCAAACCCGGGCACCGGCCGCTGCAGAGATTATCCCTGTGCGGCTTATGTGATAGCTTTTTTACGATGCTGGGGTCAGCGGCCTTAACGACTTATATTCTCCGCGCGTCCTGCTCTGCGCTGAAATCGTAGTCGGCCAAACCTTGCCGTAGAGCTGCCCTTCTCTCCGGTGTGGCAAGATTTCAGGCGACGTTTCCCTGTCGGCAAGTGGGTATCGCTTAGTGGCGGCCGGAATGGCCAAAACCACCGGCACCACGTTCGCTGCTGTCGAATTCTTCAACCAGATTGAACTCGGCTTGCACCACTGGCACAAATACCATCTGTGCGATACGTTCGCCGGGTTCAATAGTGAAGGATTTTTGACCGCGGTTCCAGACGGAAACCATCAGTTGACCCTGATAATCAGAATCGATCAGGCCGACCAGGTTGCCTAATACCACACCGTGTTTATGGCCCAGACCGGAACGCGGCAAGATTACTGCCGCAAGATCGGTATCGGCGATGTGAATCGCCAGGCCGGTAGGTAGCAACTGGGTTTCACCCGGTGCCAGTTCAACGGCGCTGTCCAGGCAGGCACGCAGATCTAGGCCGGCAGAGCCGGGGGTGGCGTAGGTCGGTAATGGGAAATCCTTGCCGATACGCGGGTCCAGGATTTTAACGTCGATTTTTTTCATCATAACGGCTGACTATCTCGTCTATTAAACGTTGGCCAAGGAGTGCCTTGCCGCTCAGCGCCAGGCGCTTTTCTCCATCCTGCCAAAAAAGGTGCAAGGCATTGGTGTCACTGTTAAACCCATGCTCTGCAAGCGATACATCATTAGCGCAAATTAAATCCAGTTTCTTACGCGCCAGTTTTTGTCGCGCGTATTCTTCCACATTCTGGGTTTCGGCGGCAAACCCCACGACAAAGGGGCGCTTTTTTGTCATGGCGGCAACGCCGGCAACGATGTCGGGGTTTTTTACCATTTTGAGGATGATTTCATCACCCTGTTTTTTTATTTTTTCATCGGAAATCTGTTCCGCACGGTAATCGGCTACTGCGGCGCAGGAGATAAAAATATCTTGCGCTGCGGCGCGCTGCTGTACCGCCTGCTCCATTTCCAACGCGCTGACGACGTCTACCCGAGTGACCCAGGGAGGAGTTGGCAGATTGACCGGCCCGGCTATCAACGTGACCTGCGCACCCCTGGCGGCGGCGGCGCGGGCGATGGCAAAACCCATCTTGCCGGAGCTGTGATTGCTGATGAAACGTACCGGATCCAAGGCTTCACGCGTCGGGCCGGCGGTGAGCATAATCTTTAAATGTTGCAGATCTTGTGGCGTAGAGAAATGGCTGTTCGCCAGTTCGACAATTTCCAGCGGATCGAGCATGCGGCCTGGGCCGATGTCACCACAGGCCTGGTTGCCGTTGTCTGGCCCCCACAGCAGCATGCCGCGCGCCTGCAGAGTTTGCAGGTTGGCCTGGGTGGCGACGGCACGATACATCTGTTGGTTCATGGCGGGTGCGGCGGCAATGGGGGCCGCAGTGGCCAGGCAAACAGTGGTCAGCAGATCGTTGGCCATGCCGGCGGCGACGCGCGCCAGCAGATCGGCAGTGGCCGGAGCCAGGATCACCAGGTCTGCCCATTTACCTAGCTCGATATGCCCCATTGCCGCTTCGGCGGCGGGATCCAGCAGATCGTCTGAGACCGGATGGCCGGAAACGGCCTGCAGCGTCAGCGGCGTGATAAAGGCTTTCGCCGCGCTGGTCATTATCACACGCACTTCGGCGCCTCTGTCACGCAGGCGGCGTACCAGTTCTGGGCATTTGTATGCGGCGATGCCGCCACTGATGCCAAGCACAATATGTTTGCCGGAAAGTCCCGTCATCATGATTGTCCGATTGAATCCGAAAGATGTGCCATTTTAGCATAACCGCCAGACAGGTGAGCGATTCTGCTGAGACTGCAGGGCGTTACATTGTGCTTTGCGTATTACTTCGCAATGTTATCAAACATCTGTCGTTGGCTTACCCGCTGCATGGCATGCTGTGGCGTTTTCAGGGAGGCAAAGATGAGCAGTCAGGTAATTACCTTGTGGTCGGACACACTGGCGCCGCGGGAAAAACTATTGCGCTACGGAGCGTCGGCACTGTCTGATGCGGAGCTGTTAGCCATTTTTCTGCGCACCGGTTTTCCTGGCATGCACGTCATGCAACTGGCTGAACAGTTGTTGGAGCAGTTTGGCTCGCTGTATCACCTGATGTCGGCGGATCACTCGGTTTTTTGCAGCTACAAAGGGTTGGGGAACTCCAGCTATGCACAACTGCAGGCGATTTCCGAGTTGGCGTTCCGATTCTTTTCCAGCCATCTGTCGCAGGAAAATGTCATGCTTAACCCCAGGATGACCCAGCATTATTTGCAAAGTTTGCTGGCGCATCATGAGCGGGAAGTGTTTTTGGTATTGTTTTTAGACAATCAGCACCGTGTTATTCGCCATCAGGAGATGTTTGCTGGTACCATCAGCAGCGTTGTCGTATACCCGAGAGAAATTGTGCGTGAAGCGTTGAAGGCTAATGCGGCCGCCATTATTCTGGCGCATAATCACCCCTCGGGTAAGGCGGAACCCAGTCATGCCGATCGTTTGATAACCGAGCAAGTGGTTAATGCCTGCCTGTTATTGGAAATCCGAGTGCTCGATCATTTGGTGATAGGTCGGGGTGAATGTGTCTCTTTTGCCGAGCGCGGATGGCTTTAAGCGATTTTTTCGCGATCCTTCTGGGATCTTTAGCTGTTCGGGACTTGAGCACTTACGCTTCAGAGCGTATACTACGCCACCTTTGAGAATCTTGGGTTTGGCGTAAGAGCCTATCTCAGCAGGTTTCCAACCTGATGTGTGGTTTCTAACCTGATGACGAGAGTCTCCTCAGTATGAAGTTTGCTGAGATGGGCTCTAAAAGCCTGACGAGGCGGCCATACTCTATACGAAGCTCGAGCTGATTTGATTTTTGGAGAATAGACATGTCACGAGTCTGCCAAGTTACTGGCAAGCGCCCGGTGAGCGGTAACAACCGTTCCCACGCAATGAACGCGACCAAACGCCGTTTTCTGCCGAACCTGCACTCACACCGTTTTTGGGTTGAGGCTGAGAAGCGCTTTGTAACGCTGCGTGTATCTGCTAAAGGTATGCGTGTTATTGATAAGAAGGGTATTGAGACGGTCTTGGCCGATCTGCGTACCCGTGGTGAGAAGTATTAAGGAACTGCATCATGGCTAAAGGTGTTCGCGAGAAGATCAAGCTGGTTTCTTCTGCTGGTACTGGTCACTTCTATACCACCACGAAGAACAAGCGTACTAAGCCGGAGAAATTGGAACTGAAGAAATTCGATCCAGTTGTCCGCCAGCATGTGATCTACAAAGAAGCTAAAATTAAATAATTTTAGTGGATTAATAAAAACCCGGCTCCGGCCGGGTTTTTTGCATTCTAAAGGTATCCGTCGCCTTTCAAGCTGCAGCGTTGTTAACTGCACTTATTCATAGGGTATAGAAAGCACAGGAGAGCGCCAAATGCCTGAATTACCAGAAGTTGAAACCAGCCGCCGCGGTATTGAACCTTACCTGGTTGGTCATAGCATTCAGTATGCCGTGGTACGCAATGCGCGCCTGCGCTGGCCGGTCTCCGAGCAAATCCTGGCGTTGAGCGACCAGCCGGTACTGAGCGTGCAGCGTCGAGCCAAGTATCTGCTGATTGAACTGGCTAGCGGCTGGATTATCGTCCATCTGGGGATGTCAGGTAGCCTGCGGATGTTGGCGGAAGAAACCGAGGCTGGAAAGCACGACCACGTCGATCTGGTGATCAGCAACGGCATGACGCTACGTTATACCGATCCGCGCCGTTTTGGTGCCTGGCTATGGTGTGACGATCTGGCGACCAGTAACGTGCTGGCCCACCTTGGGCCGGAACCCTTGAGTGATGCCTTTACCGGTGCCTACCTGTACGAAAAATCACGCAACAAGCGGACGCTGATCAAACCCTGGTTGATGGATAACAAGCTGGTCGTGGGAGTGGGTAATATCTATGCCAGTGAATCGCTATTTACCGCCAGGATCCTGCCTGACCGGCCTGCAGGCTCGCTGGGCAAGGTCGAGGCCGAAGTCTTGGTGGAAACCATTAAAGCAGTATTGCTGCGTTCTATTGAGCAGGGCGGAACTACACTACGGGATTTCCTGCAGTCGGATGGTAAACCCGGCTATTTCGCCCAGGAATTGCAGGTTTATGGCCGTGCGGGTGAGCCTTGCCGCGCTTGCGGCACGCCGATTGAATCCGCCAAGCATGGGCAGCGCAGCACTTTCTTCTGCCCACGCTGCCAGCGTTGATTATTGTGCGGTCAGTTTTTCGAACAATGCCTGGGTGACCACTGCCGGCAGGAAAGGGGCGATGTCACCGCCGTGGCGCGCCACTTCTTTCACCAGTGAGGACGAGATAAACGACCACTCTTCGGAAGGCATCAGGAACACGCTTTCCAGCGTCGGCATCAAATGGCGATTCATATTGGCCAATTGAAGTTCATATTCAAAATCAGATACCGCACGCAGGCCGCGAACCAGAATATTGGCATTCTGATGGGCAGCAAAATGCGCCATCAGTTCACTGAACCCCAGCACTTCCACATTATCCAGATGAGATGTTACCTGGCTGGCTAACGCTACACGCTCTTCCAGTGTGAACAGTGGTTTTTTACTCGGGCTGGCGGCAATCGCTAAAATGACGTGATCGAACATCAATGATGCGCGGGTTACCAAATCCAGGTGGCCGTTGGTCATGGGGTCGAAAGTACCGGGATAAATGGCTTTACGGGTCATGATTCACTTCTCTGAAAAGTTGCGGCCCAATGCCCAGAGTGCGGCATATTTATTGAAAGTATATTGCGCGTTGACCACGGCTAACAGCAACCCCTGTTTACCGTCCAGGAAGCCGGCACGCAGTAGCCAGGTTTTGCAGAAGGCGCCAACAGTGTGGGTTATTATCGAGAGATAGCCGCAGCGCTTGCCGGCCTGGTGGCGTTGATTGGCCCATTCTTCGGCATAACGCAGCTGTTTGCGCTGGAAGGCAAAAAAGTCGCGACAGGTCAGATGCAGTAGATCGCCATTAAGAGGCACCACTTTTGCCCCGTTGATATCGAGCGACTCGTGCACCAGATTGTCGTTATAGCGATAGCGCTGGTTGGCATACAAGCGGTTGACGCGATCCGGGTACCAGCCACTGTGGCGCATAAAACGCCCGAGGAACAGGTTGCGGCGTGCGCAGCTGTAGACTTGGTTATCGTCTGGCGCAGTCAACGCTTGTTCAATTGACTGGCGCAGTTCCGGTGTAACGCGTTCGTCGGCGTCAATCATCAGAATATAGTCGTGGCTGGCGTAACTCTGAGCCAGTTGGCGCTGTTTGCCAAATCCCTGCCAGTCGACGTGGGTGAATACTTTGGCACCCAAACTTTCGGCCACGGCGACGCTGTCATCCTGGCTGCCTGAGTCGAGCATGACGATTTCGTCTGCCCAGGCTACGGATTGCAGGCAATCCGGCAGCAGCCCGGCTTCGTTCTTGGCGATAATCACCACCGACAGGCTTCTGCGCGCGCTCATTTAGTGGCTCCGAGGCGGCAGGTGCGGTTCTAACAATTGCAGCAGGCGCTGTAGCGCCCCCTGGTTTTGATACAGTACTTCTACCGCGTGGCGGCCGTAATAGCGGCGATAGTCTTCGTCGGTGAGCAGCGTAGCCACTTCCTTGACCAGTGAATCTTCATCGGTCACGGTGATCAGCCCTTCGGCCTGTGACAGCTTGGCGCAGATATCCTTGAAGTTGAAGATATGTGGCCCCATCAGCACCGGGATAGCGTGCGCAGCAGCTTCCAGCGGGTTATGTCCACCGCGCTCCACCAGGCTGCCGCCAACGAAGGCCAGATCGGCAATGCCGTACAGCAGCATCAGTTCGCCCATGGTATCGCCGATCACCACCTGGGTACCGCCTGACGGGATTTCACCGCTGCTGCGCAGCGTGTAGCTGAAGCCGGCTTTTTGCACCAGTTCTTTGGCGGTAGCGAAGCGTTCCGGGTGACGTGGCACCAGGATCAGCAGCAGGTCAGGGTGTTTTTCCAGCAGTTTACGGTGTGCGGCCAGCAGAATGCTTTCTTCACCTTCGTGGGTGCTGGTGGCGATCCACACCGGGCGACGCGGCGCCCATTGGCGGCGCAACGTGATTGCGCGCGCAGCCAACTCCGGCGTAACGGAAATATCGAATTTCAGGCTGCCAGTTACAGTCAGTTGTGAGCGTTTCAGGCCAAGTTCGACAAAACGTTCGCCATCTTCCTGATTTTGCGCGGCGATCAACGTAATGCGGCGCAGCATATCGCGGACAAAACCGCCGATTTTTTTATAGCCTGCGGCAGAGCGGGCGGAAAGTCGGGCGTTGGCGATCACCAGGGGGATCTGACGCTGATGCAGGGCGTTAATCAGATTGGGCCACAGCTCGGTTTCCATGATGATGACCAGCTTGGGGTTCACCTGATCCAGGAAACGACGCATCGAGCCGGGCAGGTCGTAAGGCAGATAAACATGATGAACGTCTTTACCGAAGGCGGACTGCACGCGTTCTGAACCAGTCGGCGTCATGGTGGTCACAGTAATCGGTAAATAGGGGTAGCGGTGGCGTAACGCGCGAACCAATGGGATGGCCGCCAGCGTTTCACCCACGGAGACAGAATGCAGCATGATGCCGCCCGGCACGACTTTTCCGGCGCAGAAGCCATAGCGTTCTGCCCAGCGTTTACGGTAGGCTGGAGCTTTGCGGCTGCGCAACAGTAAGCGGAGCCAGATCAGGGGTTGGATGAGGTAGAGTAGTACCTGATATAAACGCAGCAACATTCTATCAATTTCATTTATATGGGTTATTCAGAATAGTACCATAACTGGAAGGGAAAGGCGCTAATTTGGTAACCTTGGGTGTCAGTTTCAGACAACAGGCGAGCGATTTCGCTGATAGGCTTGGAATGAAGAATATTTTAATTATTCGCCGTGACAATATTGGCGATCTTGTTTGTACCACTCCGCTGATCGAAGGGGTGAAAATTGCCTATCCGGATGCCAAACTTTATCTGTTAATCAATAAAGTCAGTCAGGATGTTGTTAAAAATAACCCGCACCTTGAAAAGGTTTTCGTCTATAAAAAGGCAAAGCACAAGGCGAAAAATGAAACCACGTTGGGGGTTTATTTCGAACGCCTGATGATTTTTCTTAAACTGCGTAAAATAAAATTCGACGCGGCGATCCTGGCCAATCCGGTTCCCTGTAAGTACAGCCTGCGATTGGCAAAAATGGCGGGGATCGGCAATATTATTGGCGCAGACTTGGGTACGCCTGATATCCATCACCCTTTTCGTAAGGAGAATTTCAGCGGCAAACATCAGGTAGAGCACACTTACAGCTACCTTTCGGCGATTACTGACCAGAACATCCCGATCCCGCCGGTACGGGTGTACCTGACGGCTGAAGAGCGCCAGCAGGCGGCGCAGCGTTTGCAAAAATGCTTACCACCGGCCGAGCGAGTTTTTGCGGTTCATATCAGCAGTCGCAGCCCTAAGCGGCGCTGGCCGATTGAACGCTATGCAGAAGTTATCAACCGCTTACTCGCCGATCAGAATACGGCGGTACTGATTTTCTGGTCTCCTCAGGGTACGTTAACGCCGGATGATGTTGGCGATCAGAAACGCGCAGAGCAGTTGTTGGCGTTATGTCATAGTGGGCGTGTGGCGCTGTACCCAACGGCGTCGGTGCGTGAACTGCTGGCCGGTTTTGATTTATGTGACAGGGTGCTGTGCAGCGATGGCGGGCAGATGCATCTGGCTGCCGCGTTGAATAAAGACATGGTGGTATTTTTTGGCGATACGGATAAAGAATCCTGGCATCCATGGTCTGGACGCTATCAGATCCTGCAAACCGAATCGGGCGACTGTATTGATGTTTCTGTGGAAGATGTCTGGCAAAAAATACAGACGTTAAATTAATTAACTATGAGGCAGGGATCCCCTGCCTTATTTATTTTTTGAGTGCCAGGTATTGCTGACAAATAGGCTCTAGTCCATAGCTCAACAGTTGTTGGTAATTAATCTCTGGTGGGGTAGCATAAATATCTGCCATTTTTCCCGCCAGTGATTTTTCATTGAGTTCCGCCAGTGCGTTATCCATTCCCGCTTTTTCCAGAATTTCCGCAGGCCCGCCGGGGCAACGGGTACTGACTACTGGGGTACCACAGAGTAACGCCTCCACCAGCACGTTACCAAAGCCTTCGCTGTCAGAGCTAAGTACCAGCAGCGATGCGTGCCGAATAAACGGGTAGGGATTGGCCTGGAAGCCGAGGAACAGCACGCGGTCTGCGATACCCAACTGGTTTGCCAGTTGTTTCACTTCCCCTACGCTGGTTTCGCTGCCGGTGCCAATCAATGCCAGCGGGGCTTGTATGCCCGATAGCGCATAGGCTTTCAGCAGGCGGTCGTGGCGCTTATGAGGATGAAAGCGGCCGACGTGTACCAGATAATCTTTGCCTGCCAGCTCACAGGGTTCCGCCGCCTGCTGCTCGATGGCGGCAATATCAAACGGATTATTGATCACCGCCAATCTGTTTGGGCGGATCGGCAAGTTCTGCTGTAAGTCGTTGCCCACGGCTTGTGAGACAGCAACGATATTCCTGCCTTGGTAAACCAGGGCGATTTTCCGTTGTTTGAGCCAACGATCCAGCCCCTTGCGATGGCCCAGATAGGAGGTCGACAGGATACCGTGAATGCAGAACCACAGGCGGTCTGACGAGAGCAACTTGCTGCGGCTGACGATGCGATCGGTTTTATGCAGGTTGGAGAACACCAAATCATAGGCACCCTGTTGGCGCTCGTTGTCGGCGATCGCCCGATCCAGTGCGGCGGCGCGGCGTGACAGTTCAGTCAGTTTGCGCCACGGCGAGCGGTTATGGTCCGCGACCACCTGATAGTGAATGCCTGCGGGGATCGGGTAGTTACAGACGTCGCGCAATGAAATCAGGCCGACGTCATGACCCATTTGCTGCATTCCCTGGCACAGGGTCAGCACCACTTTTTCAGCACCTCCGCCAGGCAGGCCGTCGATAATCATCAGAATACGCATAGTTAATCCAGCAGCCGGTTATAAAGGGAGATCAGCTGTTCCGACAGGCGTGCCGGAGTGGCCGACATGATACGCGCTCTTGCGGCCTCACCCATGGTGGAGCCCAGGGCCTGGCGTGGTAGCGCTGCGATCGCCGCGATCAGCGCGGGGACATCAAGGGCATCGGTAACAAAGCCATTTTGCCCCTGAGTGATAAACTCCGAGCCGCCGCAGGTGGTGCTGGTAATAACTGGCAGACCGCAGGACATGGCTTCCAGAATGACGTTGGGGAACGGATCGTACAACGTGGGCAGCAACAGCGCATCGGCGGCCTGATAGAACGGCAGCGTTCGTTTCTGCACCCCCATAAATCGCACCCGATCGCTGCAGCCCAGTGATTGCGCCAGCGCCTGATAACGTTTTTCCGCCTTATCCTTACCTACCACCAGCAGATAGCTGTCGGTCGCTGCGACGGCACGGATGGCAGCGGCCAGCCCTTTGCGTTCAAAGCCTGAGCCAACAAAAATCATGCAATGCGCCTGTTGAGGGATCTGGTATTGCCGGCGCAATTGCTGCCGCTGATCGGGCGTGGCGGGCGGAAATTTTTGATTATCAATGGCATTGTAGATCACCGTGATTTTATCGGCGGGGACTCCGAAGTCATCGATGATTTCCTGCTTAATCATTTCGGCATTGCAGATAACGGCCTTCAGCTCCGGTGCAGCGTACATTGCCCGTTCTGCGCACATCACGTAACGGTGATAGCGATTGGAGAACAACCATTTCCGGCGCCATTCCGGTAACAAACGTGCCCGTTGCAGTAACCAGCGGCGATGGACGCCATCACCGGCGCGGTAAATATCGCAGCCTGGGATACGTTCGTGGCTTTGCACCAGATCGAAGTTTTCTTTCTGCCACAGTGCTCTGGCCGCTTCGGCAAAGCCACGTTCACGGCTGATACGGCCGAATTTTAGCGGATTACACAGGTGAATATGCCAGTTTGGATTGGCGTCACCCTGCCATTCGCGGGTGATAACGTTCAGATCGAGGTCCTGCTGTTCCAACGCCTCAAGGGCACGGGAAACGAAACGCTCAGCGCCACCGTCTGGGCGGTATTTTTGGCGAACAATCGCCAAACGAAATGCTTTCATGAAAGCGTGCTCCGCGCGGCTGCAATCACCGCGTCTGTAGGAATAAGGTCCAGATAACGCTCATCGGTGCCAGTCTTGATGGCGTCCGGATCGGGTAAGTCGCCGTAGTCTCCGGCCCAAATCACGTGGCCAATGACCTGCCAGGGGCGCCAGAATACCAGTTTGGAAGGTCCAAACAGGGCTATGCAGGGGGTCTGCAGCGCCGCGGCCATGTGCATGGGCACCGAATCTACGCCGATAAACAGTTTAGCGTGGTCGATCAGGGCAGCCAGTTGCCTCAGCGTCAGTTGACCCGCCAGTGAAATTACGCCCTGTGGCGGGCAAAGTGCCAAAATGCGTTCCACCATTTCACGTTCTTTTACGTCCGGCCCGGAGGTGACCACCAATTGGTGACCATCGGCCTGTAGCGCGCTGATAGTGGCCGCCATTTTTTCTTCGCTCCAGCATTTGAAGAACCAGCGGGAGGTGGGTTGCACCACAATAAAATCACCGCTAATGCCTTGTTGCTGTAACAACTTCTCGCAGGTCTGCCAGTTCTGCGGCGGGTAGCTCATGGTCACCTGTTGGCTAAGATTTGGCAGGTTGAGCGGTTGTAACAGTGACAGGTTCTGTTCAACAGTATGCAATCGGGCGTGATCGCTCACCGGTACCAGATGGGTATGACAATGGCGCCATAAGAAGCCTCGCCGCTTGGGGAAATCGAACCCCAGCCGAATACGCGCACTGGTCAGGCGGGCGATAATGGCGCTACGCCACTGATCGGCCAGGTTGACCACTAGATCGTAGCCTTGGCCTTTGAGTTGCCGGATCAGATTAAGCTCGTGGCGCAGGTGGGCTTTCGTACCCTGTTTTTTCCACTGGCGATCGATAACGAAGATATTCGACAGCGCCGGTTGGCTGGCCAGCATCTCCTGGGTTTCTTTATACAGCAGTACGTCGATCTGCGCCTGCGGGTAGTTTTGCCGCAGAGTATTGATGACCGGCGTGATCAGCAACATGTCGCCGTGATGGCGAAGTTTAACGATCAGAATACGCTGTATCGAGGTATCAGGAGTTAGGGCTGGCGCGTCGTTCATCATGAGTCGCTTTCAGGGAAATCAATCTTTGATTCTAAATGACCCGATCGCATGTGGCTACTGTTGCTCGGTTTTCTTGCCGTGAAGCGAAAAAATTACTCTGAGGAGAGACAAAAGGTCTTCAACGTTGTCCAAACCAGGCAGTAAAGTCGTTTGCCCTGGCGAAAGGCCCTGCGTAACATAATGCATTCTGTTGATATCAGGCTCGATATTTATGACCAAACCGGCGTTTCTTATCACCATTGATACCGAAGGCGATAATTTGTGGCAAAACCACGATCGCATTTCGACCGAAAACACGCGCTTTTTGCCGCGCTTTCAGGCGTTGTGTGAGAAATATGGCTTTAAGCCGGTGTATCTCACCAATTATGAAATGGCGGTGGATGCAGAATATGTCGAGTTCGCCCGTGATGTGATTGCGCGTAATACCGGGGAAGTTGGCATGCATTTGCATGCCTGGAACAGCCCACCGCTGACGCCCTTAACCGACGACGACTGGCGACATAAACCCTATCTGATCGAATACCCGGCCGATCAAATCCGCGCCAAGGTCGATCATATGACCAAACTGCTGGAAGACAGCTTCCAGACCAAGATGCTCAGCCACCGTGCCGGGCGCTGGGCGTTTAATGAATACTATGCGGGTTTGCTGCTGGAATATGGCTATCAGGTAGATTGTTCGGTGACGCCGCGAGTGAACTGGCAATATTCCCCGGGTAACCCGCAGGGTAACGGCGGCACCGATTATCGTAACTTCCCGTCGCAGGCCTATTTTATCGATCCGGAAAATATCGCCAGGGCGGGTTCCTCATCGCTGCTGGAAGTGCCGATGAGTATCCAGTATAAGCATTCAGCGCTGATGAATACGCTTAAGCAGGGTTACGATAGCCTGCGTGGCAAACAGCGTTCACCGTCAGTAAACTGGCTGCGGCCCAGCGGCGGTAATCTGGAAAAAATGAAGTCGGTAGCTGAACGCTGCCTGGCGCAGGGGCATGACTACGTTGAATTTATGCTGCATTCGTCCGAGTTTATGCCCGGCGGCAGCCCTACCTTTAAAACGCAGCAGCATATTGAAGTGTTATATCGTGATTTGGAGCAGCTCTTTGCCTGGCTGCAGCAACGCACGGTGGGCATGACGCTGGCCGAGTATTATCAACTTAAAGTGAACTGATATGTCGAAAAAATGGAAAATTAAGGTCGCGGATTGGTTTTTGCGACGCTATACCGCAAAGTCCGGTCGTTTCCAGGACAAGGCGACTTTCGACAGTCGGCTGCAGTTTGACAATATCGTTATCTATTCCACCACGGCGCTGGGTGACTTTATGTTCAACACGCCTGCGCTGCGTGCGATGCGGGAGCGCTACCCTGACGCCCACATTACGTTGGTGGTGCATAAAAAGAACCAGGAACTGGTAGAGAACGGTCGCTATTACGATCGGGTGGTGTATTGGGACAGTAAAATCAAAACCATGCGCCCATTGCTAAAATCATTGCGCGAGCATCAGCCTGACTTGGCGTTGATCCTGCACTCACATCTGCCGTATGACATTATTAGTGCCGTCTTATCCGGGGCTAAATATATTATCAGGGATAACTACAGTTCCGGTATTTGCGGGCTTGAACCTTGGCTGACCAACTATATTTTCCATTACTACGGTCACTTTATTCGCCGCAAAATGGAGCTGATTTCAATTCTGGGCTGTCGAAGCGATGATCCCACCATGGAAATTCCAGCGCCTTATCAGCCAGGTGTCAAAAGTACTGAACATTGTACGATTGGGTTCCAGCTTGGGGCCTCTAGCGAGTCACGCTGCTGGCCGGTCTCGCATTTTGTCCGGTTGGCAGACGAACTGGTGGCCAGGCAGGCCAACGTACGCATAGTGTTGATTGGCGGGCCTTTTGATGAAGGCAAAGCGCGACAATTCCTGAATCAGGTCAGCCCTGAAACCCGGACATGCGTGGATAATCGGATTGGAAAAACGGGCTTGCAGGCATTATTGACGCTGATAGACAGTTTCCATGTGCTGATCACCGGCGATACCGGGCCGCTGCACTTGGCGGTGGCGCTGAAGGTTAAAACCATCAGTTTGTTCGTCACCGCCGATTCACGTTCTACCGGACCGATTCAGGATCCGGAGCTTCATCGGATTATTCAGGTTTCCCGTACCGGCTATACCATGCCACTGGAGGCGGAAAGCCCGATGGGGGTGATCCAGCCGCAGCGTATTTACGCCGAAGTGGTGGATCATCTGTCGTTGGATAAAGCGCGCGTTTAGCGCTTTTTCATTTGCCAGCGGATTTTTGACAGCCAAGAGTCTATGTGGGCGTAGCGCATTTGCCGGATCTTTTTTCGCGGTACGCCGCTGTTGCTGCAGACTTCAGCTAGGCGTTTGAAGGCACGTAGTGTTTCCGGCTCATAGTGATAGTAACCGTACAGCGCTTTCGACATCCCTCTGATTTCTGAAAAACAGTTCCCGAGCATCAGAGCCGCCAGCTGGCGCAGTGGCTCGTCATCTCGGTGCTGTTCGACAAAACTCAACATTTTCCCCGTCGCAAAAAGCATGTCCTCAATATCCTTGGGTTTGATATTGCGGGTGATCCCCTGACTGTTATCTCGATAGAAATAAAGCACGTGGTCGAGATGAGTAATTTTGCGCGTTTTGAAATATTGAAAAGGCGTGAAAATGACATCTTCATAGCGTCGACCGTCTTCGAATCGGTCACCTTCCAACAATGAGCGTCGATAGATACGGCTCCACAGGTGCCACATTGAGTAGGCAAATAACGAGGTGAGACAGGCCAGGCCCTGACCAGCAAAGTCATAAGTGCTGCTGCGGATCGCGGTGCCGACAGGCTGTACCGGCGGACTGTCAGCAAACTTCTGATAATTAAAATCGATCAGATCGTCTTCGTTTGCTTGCAGCAGTGGCCGCAGAATGGCCAGATAGTCGCTGCTCAGCAAGTCGTCGCCGTCGAGGAAGGTGACATAGCGCCCGGTAGCCAGCTGCAAGCCGACGTTGCGGGCGTGGGCGATACCGCTATTTTCTTGCGAAATAAAGATCACATGGGGATGCCGGTGTTCGGCTAAAAGTTGGCGCACCAGCGAGGCGGAATTGTCGGTCGATCCGTCATCAATGATGACCACCTCAATATCATCGCCGATCTGGTTAAACAGCGAGCTCAGGCTGGCAACGACGAAATTTTCGTTGTTGTAAAATGGCACGATAACGCTGAGCAGAGGCGGCGATGAGTTCATGAGGTTAATCCTGAGCGACTGACGTTTTTTTCACTGAAAGCACGCTGGCAACGATCGCCAGGCAAAAAATCGCCGTACCTTCAGTACTAAAGAATATGACGTCACTGAGCCCATAAACAAACAGGCTGAAGGTTACACCCAGCAACAGTGCATTGCGGTGAGGCTTTAATGAGGAAACAAATAAACCGATGTAGAGCGCCAGTAAAAACAGGGCCCCCCAGACGCCTTTGAGCGAGTAGGTCTCCAACAGCTCATTGTGCATATGAACATTGATATAAGGCATTACGCCATACAGTTCGGGCTGCTTGGCAACTATAGCTTTGATTTCCTCTCCGCGCTGTTCCGCTGATTGCCCCAACGGGGCCAGGTTTCCGGTACGCACACCGATTATTTGCATCGTAAGGCGTGACATAATGGAATTGTCGATTTCTGGATTATTCGCTTGCTGCATGTTGGTTTTAAAATCGGCAATACGCTGTTCAATTTGTGGTTTAAAGATGAACCCGCAGGCGACCAACAATAAAGGTACTGAAGCTATCAACAGGATTTTGTGCTTATGGGAAATCAGGTTTTTCGTCGCCAGTATCGACAGGCCTACCGCGACCGGGTAGACCAGCATTGCCGCCCGGGTGCCGGTCAGCACCAGCGTGGAGAAGGTGACCAGAAAGCCGATGATATACAGCGGAATGCGGTATTTCGTTCGCAGCATCAGAATCGCCTGCAACATGACCAGATTGATGGCGGTAATCAAATAGGCGGCAACGGTAGCGCGATCGAAGTTAATCTCTACGCGGCCAATATCCAGCCACAATCCCTGATAGAGGGAATAACCGTTGACCGCAATACCAGTCACCAACGCAATAACAATAAATGCGCGTTGCATGCAAAGGCGTTCATTTAACGCAATCAGCAGAATAAAGGCGGTGGCGATCTGCAACTTGCCGGTCGACATGTATGAGCGGTAAATATTGATGTAATCGCCCGGTTGTTTGAAGTGCTGCAACCAGAAAATGCTCCCCATACCTACGCAGAAAAACAGAACGGGTACGATAAGGTTTTTTTTGTTTTTAAAGTAATACTTCAGGTTTAAACAGACGGCGATAAATGAGATATAGCTGGCGACATAAAAAAGATTGCGCCCGGTGTCGGAACCGAAGGGGATAGAACAAAACGCGATAGCGCATCCCAAATAGATCAGATAACTGAAGACAGGGTGCGGTGTGGTTTCTTTAAGTAGTTGCATGGGACTGGGTTCCGGCTCGCATTAATATTAAGCAATAAATGATTTCAGCGCGTCGTCAAATTCTGTTTTGAACATAGCGTAGCTGAAATGTTCTGCCGGGTAACGCTGCGCATTTTGACTCATATTTTGATAGGTTTCCGGCACTATCAGCTTTTCCACTGCATCTGCGCACTCAAGATGTGACAGCAGTTTCGGCGTTACCAAGGTATCGCTGGCCGGATCATAGACATCGTGTGGGAAATCCACTTTGATGCCCGTTAGCCGTTGATGTTCTTCAATCGTTACCGAGGGGAGCAAGCCAATACCGCATTGTCCGTCTTGAATCACCTCGGGCTGGCCATCGACCAGCGGGAAAATCACCGGTACGCCGAAATATAACGATTCCATGCAGGATAAGCCGAAGGGCTCGGTGATCGGCGTACTCATATAGATATGTGTGCGGTTGAAGAAATCCGCGACGTTATCCTGAAAACCGCTGAAGATGACCCGGTCGCCCAGCTCGAGCTTTTCCGCCAAGGCTTCAAATTCTGCCCTGTCGGGTCCCTTGCCTGCAATTTCCAGAGTGACATCGTGCCCGCGGCGCAGCAGTTCCTGCATCATCAGTAACGACACGCTGATGCCTTTCAGGCTGACCAAGCGCGAGGCGGTGCCTATTCTGATCGGTTTGCTGAGTGGTTTCAGGCTATCGCTGATACCGGAGGGCGTTTTCAGTCGGTTGATCACCACGTGATTCGGGCAGGGTAAATTAAAGCGCAGTTCCATCACCCGTTTTGAGGCAAATGAGGCCGAGATCACCCCGTCCAGTATGGCGAGAAAACGCAAGGTTTTTTGATTCTTCGGATAGCGCCATGAACAGCCGTGATCGTAATACACCAGCTTGCCGCGTTTAGGTTTTCCAGCCAGGCCCGGTATCAGGTCCCAAACGATCACCACGTCGGCGTTGGCTCGCTCGATTTTTCTTTTCAGCAGGTATTTACGCAAAAACTGCGGGCAGCGCAGGGGTAGCGCGTTGAACAGTCGATTTGCAAAGGTCACTTTCTGGCCAGGCATTTGCCGACGTATTTCTTCGCCGACTTCACTGCTGATGCAAATCACCTCGTTACTGCCGTCGGTGGTGTCGTTGATATACTGCAGAAACAGGCGTTCGACGCCACCCATCTTCCCTAAATTGATAACGTGCAGCTTTTTCATCCAATAACCTTTTGCAACTCTGCCCAGACTGCGTCGGCGGTGAGGGTAGCCATGCTTTTTTCTGGGGAAATCAATGAGTGTTGATTCTGACCATAGCCGCCGATCAAGCCTGGATCGGTAGGGCCGAACAGCGTGATATTCGGTCTGTCGAGCGCGGCGGTCAAGTGGCTGAGGCCGGTATCAACCGAGACAACGGCTTTCGCTCCTGCCAGGACTTCGGCAACCTGTTGCAAACTGAGTTTTGGCAACACTTCTACGTGCGGAAAGCCTTCCGCCAGACGCAGCGCGCGCTGACGTTCGTGCTCTGCGCCCCATGGCAGTTTAATCTTTAGTCCGCTCGGTGTGGTTAATGCAATCAGATCGCGCCAATGAGCTTCCGGCCAGTGCTTGTCATCGCGGGTGGTGGCGTGCAAAAACACCAGATACTGCCCGGCGTCAGCCGGTGGGTGGTTGAGAAAGCGGGCCGCAATGGCGTAATCACCGTAGCTGTCCGGCTTGTCATAGCCCAGGCTTTTGGCGAACAGTTCACGTGTGCGTTCTACGGCATGTTGCTTTTTGTCGATGTCATGGCGGTGGTTATAAAACCAACTGGCGAAAGGTTCACGGGCACTTTTGCTGTCCTGGCCGTGCTTACTGCCTTTGGCGATGCGGGTGATCAGCGCGGAGCTTTTGATTAGCCCCTGGGCGTCGATCACGACATCATAGTCACGTTCTTGCACCACACGTTTAAAGTCGCAACGTTGCTGGCGGGTTTCGCTGCCGAACCAGTTTTTGCGCCAACGCCGGATCGCCACCGGGATCACGCGGTCTACCGCCGGGTGCCAGGTGGGGATTTGGCTGAAGCCTTCCTCCACCACCCAATCGAAGCGGATGCCGGGAATAGCCCGCATGGCGTCGGTCAGCGCCGGCAGGGTATGGAGCACATCCCCCATTGAGGAGGTTTTTACAATCAACACCTGCATGTTTATTCCTCGCTGGCGGCAAGTAACGGCGTCAGCGCGTCCAACACCTGCTGTGGCTGAATATCGATCAGGCTCTGATGATAACCCTGGTCGGCATCGCCTTTGCGTATCTTATGGTAACCACTGATTAAGCGGATCACTTTGGCCTTGTCGGACAGTGGTGGTGTAAAGTCCGGGCTGCTTGGACCGTACAAGGCAATCAGCGGCTTATTCAGCGCGGCTGCAATGTGCATCAGGCCGGAGTCGTTACTGACCACGGCCGAACAGGAAGCCAGCAGGATCACCGCTTGCTCAAGCTGGGTTTCCCCCGCCAGATTCATGCAAAAGCCGCGGGAGTCATCATCCAGCGCGGCCCGTATCTGCTCACCGGCTTCATTATCTTTGGCGGAACCAAACAGGGCGATTTGATAACCCTGGTCAATCAGCTTCTGTGCCAGTGTGGCGTAGTGATAGTGCGGCCAGCGTTTGGCCGGACCGAACTCGGCACCGGGGCAAAAGCCGATGATCGGCCGATGATCGGTCAGGTTGAAGGCGGCGGTAGTTTCGGCAATCTCTTCGTCGCTGACCTGCAGTTGTGGCCACAGTAGCGGCTGCGGCAGATCTTCTGCGCGTTGAATGCGTTGCTTGTCATAGGCTAGTGCGACATAACGCTGCACCATTAACGGGAAGGCGGCCTTGTCCAGTACGCGAATATCATTCAGCAGGCCATAGCGCATTTCCCCGCGCCAACCAACGCGCCGTGGTACCTGGGAAAAGAAGGGCACCAGTGCAGATTTGAAGGAGTTCGGCAGTACATAAGCGCGATCGTATCCGTTAGCGCGCAGGGCATGCCCGAGACGTCGACGCTCACCGAGTGCCAACGCGCCGTGGCCTAACGGCATTGACAGGGCCTGGTTGATCTCCGGCATACGTGCCAGCAATGGACGGCACCAGGCCGGCGCCATCACATCAATTTCTGCCGTCGGGTGCTCGGCCTTCAGGGTGCGGTAGAGACTTTGCGACATCATCATATCGCCAACCCATGAAGGGCCGATAACCAGTATTTTCATACCCTACGTTTGTTCCTTCAGCTTAAGCGGTGTGGTTCAACCAGGCCATGTACTCTTTCACGCCTTCGGCGACCGTTTTGAACGGTGCGTCATAGCCGGCGGCGCGCAGCTTGGTCAGGTCGGCCTGGGTAAACGCCTGATAACGACCTTTGAGTTTTTCCGGGAACGGGATGTTTTCCACTGTGCCTTTCTGATGGAAATCGACCACTGCGTCGGCCACCGCCTGGAAGGTTTCCGCACGGCCGGTGCCGCAGTTGAAGATGCCAGAGACACCGCTTTTCCAGAACCACAGGTTCACTGCCGCTACGTCGCCGACGTAGATGAAGTCACGCTTGAAGTTCTGGCTGCCGTCGAACAGTTTCGGGTTCTCGCCGCGGTTGATCTGACCATTCAGGTGGAATGCCACGCTGGCCATGCCGCCCTTGTGGCCTTCGCGCGGGCCGTAGACGTTGAAGTAACGGAAGCCGCAGATCTGTGAGTCTGCCTCAGGAAGAATTTCACGCACGTATTGGTCGAACAGGAATTTCGAGTAGCCGTAGACGTTCAACGGCTCTTCAAACTGGCGCTCTTCGATAAACTCTTCACGACCGCCGTAGGTGGCTGCAGAAGAGGCGTACAGGAACGGAATTTCGCGATCCAGGCAGTAGTGCAGCAGATCTTTAGAGTACTGATAGTTGTTGTCCATCATGTACTTGCCGTCCCACTCGGTGGTGGACGAGCAGGCACCTTCGTGGAAAACGGCGTCGATTTCACCCAGATCGTCACCGGCCACGATATTGGCGATGAAATCTTCTTTGTCGATATAGTCGGCGATGTCGAGATCGACCAGGTTGGCGAATTTGGTGCCATCTTTCAGGTTATCTACCACCAGGATATCGCGATACCCTGCGTCATTCAGCGCTTTAATGATATTGCTGCCGATCATGCCGGCGCCACCAGTGACGATAATCATTGGGTTACCCCTGTTATTCTGCCCGGTGGGACACGGTGTCCCACGCTCTATGCCGCTTATAATAGCATTTCATGCCGCTGCAAACATCGGACGGGCTCTGAATATCCCGTGATGTCGAGCACTGCGGTACTTTGCCGTGATATCTGCTGCAATTTTCATATTCTCTCTCGCTGATTCTCGTCAGTTTGGTTACAAATCAGTAAAATATGTTGAAAACAGCCCAATCCTGGAGATAACCGAATGTCCGCGTCTTTTTATCAGCAGTTGGAACAACAACTTGAGACCACCCGTAGCGAGGGATTGTTCAAAGAAGAACGCATCATCACCAGCGCTCAGCAGGCGGATATTGCCGTTGCTGACGGCCGCCATGTGATCAACTTCTGCGCCAACAACTATCTTGGCCTGGCCAACCACCCGGCAATGATTGCAGCAGCCAAGGCCGGTATGGACAGCCACGGTTTCGGCATGGCGTCGGTGCGTTTTATCTGCGGCACTCAGGACAGCCATAAACAGTTGGAACAAAAGCTGGCCGATTTTCTCGGTATGGAAGACGCCATTCTGTATTCTTCCTGCTTTGATGCCAACGGCGGGCTGTTCGAAACCCTGTTGGGCCCGGAAGACGCGATTATCTCCGATGCGTTGAATCATGCATCGATCATTGACGGCGTCCGCCTGTGCAAGGCGAAGCGCTACCGCTATGCTAACAACGACATGACCGAACTGGCCGCGCAGCTTGAGCAGGCGAAAGTCGACGGCGCCCGCCACATTATGATTGCCACCGACGGCGTGTTCTCAATGGACGGCGTGATCGCCAACCTGAAAGGGGTGTGCGACCTGGCGGACCAATATCAGGCGCTGGTGATGGTAGATGATTCCCACGCGGTCGGTTTTGTCGGGGCCAACGGGCGCGGCACTCACGAATATTGTGAAGTCATGGGGCGCGTCGACATCATTACTGGCACCCTGGGCAAGGCACTGGGCGGCGCTTCCGGCGGTTATACCGCGGCGAAGAAAGAAGTGGTGGAGTGGTTGCGTCAGCGTTCGCGGCCCTATCTGTTCTCCAACTCGTTGGCGCCGGCGATTGTCGCCGCGTCGATCAAAGTATTGGAATTGCTGGAAGAGGGTGATGCACTGCGCGATCGCCTGTGGGCCAATGCGAGCCTGTTCCGTGAAAAAATGACCGCGGCGGGCTTTGAGCTGGCCGGGGCCGATCACGCCATCATCCCGGTGATGTTGGGTGAAGCAAAACTGGCGCAGGAATTCGCCAATGCGTTGCTCAAGGAAGGCATCTATGTAACGGGTTTCTTCTATCCGGTGGTACCGAAAGGCCAGGCGCGCATCCGTACCCAGATGTCTGCCGATCATACCCCGGAGCAAATTGAGCGTGCTGTTGCGGCGTTCATTCGTATCGGTAAGGATCTTGGCGTTATTGCATAAGGTAAAACCATGAAAGCATTGTCAAAACTGAAAGCGGAAGAAGGGATTTGGATGACCGATGTGCCTCAGCCGGAGCTGGGCCATAACGACATCATGATTAAAATCCGTAAAACTGCGATCTGCGGTACCGATGTTCATATTTATAACTGGGATGAATGGTCACAGAAAACCATCCCGGTCCCTATGGTGGTCGGCCATGAGTATGTCGGTGAAGTGGTTGCCATCGGTCAGGAAGTCAAAGGCTTCACCGTTGGTGACCGTGTTTCCGGCGAAGGCCATATCACCTGCGGCCATTGCCGTAACTGCCGTGGTGGCCGCACGCACCTGTGTCGCAATACCACTGGCGTGGGCGTGAACCGCCCCGGTTCGTTTGCCGAATATCTGGTGATCCCGGCGTTTAACGCCTTCAAAATCCCGGACAATATTTCCGATGAGCTGGCGTCTATCTTCGACCCGTTTGGCAATGCAGTGCACACCGCACTGTCGTTTGATCTGGTTGGCGAAGACGTGCTGGTATCCGGTGCCGGGCCGATCGGCATCATGGCGGCGGCGGTGTGCAAGCACGTTGGTGCCCGCCATGTGGTGATTACCGACGTTAACGAATACCGCCTGGATCTGGCGCGCAAAATGGGCGTGACCCGTGCGGTAAACGTCAGCAAAGAAAACCTGAATGACGTGATGGCCGAGCTGGGCATGACCGAAGGCTTTGACGTCGGGTTGGAAATGTCCGGCGCGCCACCGGCGTTCCGTACCTTGCTCAATGCGATGAACCACGGTGGGCGCATTGCCATGCTGGGAATTCCACCGTCGGATATGTCGATCGACTGGAATCAGGTGATCTTCAAAGGGCTGTTTATCAAAGGGATTTACGGCCGTGAAATGTTTGAGACCTGGTACAAGATGGCGGCGCTGATCCAGTCTGGTCTGGATCTGACGCCTATCATCACCCACCGTTTCTCAATCGACCAGTTCCAGCAGGGCTTTGATGCCATGCGTTCCGGCCAGTCCGGCAAAGTGGTTCTGAACTGGGATTAGTTTTAAACAACTGCTCAGGAGTAAAAGGGGCCGGGATTCCGGCCCCTTAGGTTGCTGACAAAGCAGGAAAAAGCGTGGTTTTTCCTGCTTTGTGGTGAGCAGCCGAAAATCAATAAATTGATTTTCCTAATTTTTATTTATCGACCTCTACTCGCTCTGGGCAGGAATGAGGTTTGTCATCAGTCTGAGGGGCCGGGATTCAGGCCCCTTTCTTTCTTTATGCTTTGGGTTTTTCCACCGCTGACCCTGTCCAGCGTTGCCACTGGTGTTTGATAAAGGTTACGGCTGGTGACTGTGCCACACTTTCGCCGATCACGCTTATAGCCTTGCCTGCACTGACTTTTTCCTTCGGCAACTTGATCTTGCACTGCTTGATACCGCCGGTGAATGGGTTCTTCGGCTGCGGCTTCGGCGGTTTGACCGCTGGTGGGACGTAACTGCCACCGCTGCCGCCCTGCGGTTCATTCAGCAGAGAGCTGGGTTTTACCAACACGATATCGGCCGGTAATGTTGGCAGCATTTGCTGCAACACTCTTACCGTCGCCGGGCGCGGGTGGCCAATGGCGATGGCGGAGCCGTTGCGTCGTGCCAACTCGACCGCGCGGTTGAACTGGCGTCGGATGTCGGCTTCGTTGGCGGTATCGTCCAGGAACACTTTCCGC
Source organism: Serratia sp. NA_13 (assembly GCF_052691735.1). NCBI lineage: Bacteria > Pseudomonadati > Pseudomonadota > Gammaproteobacteria > Enterobacterales > Yersiniaceae > Serratia > Serratia sp. NA_13. Next base: position 57,993 of record NZ_JBQZFV010000014.1, on the reverse strand, counting down.
TTGATCACCTTCACGTGTGTGCCGGCAGCAGCGCGGGTGGCCTGGCTGTTGCCAATGGTCATGCTGTCGAGGAAATAGAGCTGGTAGCTGTCGAGCGCCTGCATCACTTTCTGCATGCCCGGCAGACTGGAGGTCATGGCGCTGCCCATGTGGTTATTCATACCCACCGCATAGGGCACATTATTGACCGCATTGCGGATAATGCGTTGGATCTCTTCGCTGCTCATCGAAGGCTGCAACGTATCGCGTTCCAGCGGTTGTTTGCTGAGCGGTGCCATCGGCATATGGATCAGCACTTCACGGCCCTGACTGTGGGCGCGGGTAGCCATTAACCGGGCATGCGGGGCGTTGGGCAGAACAGCGACGGAGATCGCGGTTGGCATCTGCAACACGGCGCCTTCTTCATGTGGCCGATAGCCCACGTCATCGATAACTATGGATAATTTCCCTGCCTGTGCGGCGCAAACCTGCAGCAGGCAGCCAATTAATACGACAGTACGGGTTTTGATATAGCGCAAATCTATCTTCCCAACCACGGCAGTGGGTTAACGGCCTGACCCTGGCGACGGATTTCGAAATAGAGCGACGGCGTTCCCTGGCCCCCGCTGGTACCTACTAAGGCGATTGGTTGACCGGCACGCACCTGCGCCCCGACGTTGACCAATGCGCTCTGGTTGTAGCCATACAGGCTCATGTCACCCTTACCGTGCTCGATGACGACAACCAGGCCATAGCCCTGTAACCAGTCAGCCAGCAATACGCGGCCATCGGCGATGGCTTTCACTTCGCTGCCTTCGGAGGCGGAGATTACCATGCCTTTCCAGCGTAACTCGCCTTGCAACTGTTCGCCAAAGCCGTGCAGTGTGCGGCCGCGCACTGGCCATATGGCCTGTCCGTTTGGCCGACCGAGACCACCGGTACGGGCCATCAGCGAGCGATCGGCTTCGCTTGGCTTGTAACTGGTGCCGGTTTTCTTCGCCTGCTGTTCTTTGACGCGAACCTGCTCGCGCACCTTGGCCGCTTCACGCGCTTCACGTTCCGCGCGGGCACGGGCTTCACGTTCGGCCCGGGCAATTTTGTCGCGCATGCGGGTTTCGTTCTGACGCAGTTCCACCAGGCGCTGCTGGTCTTTTTCCAGCGAGGCTTCCAGTGCGGTCAGCGTTTTCTTACGTGCACCGCGTGCCTGCTCCAGCTTTTGCTGCTGAGTCTGCTGCTCGCCCAGCAGTGATTTCTGTTGGCCTTGTTTGGCGACCAGCGTGGTTTTTTGCTTGGCCAGTTCGGCGCGAGTTTGTTTCAGTTCTTCAATCGTTTGCTGGCGTGCTTCGTTCAGATAACCGAAATAAGCCAAAATACGCTCGCTGCGCTGGCTCTCTTCACCGCTGAGTACCAACTGGACGGCGCTGTGCTGGCCTTGCCTAAAGGCGGCATCGAGCTGTTTGGCCAGGATTTCCTGTTGGGTAGACTGCTGCTTTTGCAGCTTGGCGATTGAGGTGTTCAGGCCAGAGATATCTTTCCCCAACTGGCTCAATGTGCCCTGGGTATCGCGCAGCAGGCGGCTGGCCTGAGCAATGGTTTTTTCTTGCTGCTTAAGCTGATCCTGCAGTGAGCTGCGCTGTTGCTGCTGCTGTTTAACCGCCTTTTCTTTCTCGGCGATGCTCTGCTGGATGTCTTTGAGCTGGGATTTGTTGTCCTCCGCCGCCTGGCTGGCTAACGGCAACAACAAGACGCCAGCGTAAAATACGCTGGCGCACATGGTGGTCAACTTCCTTGGCGCGGTGCGTTCAGGCAGCGGTTGGCTGCCTGCGTTTGCGCTTCGGGTTACCCTTGATAGTGCAAAAAACGCCTTTTCCCTCATAGAGAAGGATTATTCCACGATGAACAGCGGCTTACCAGTCATCTCTTGCGGGATTTCCATTCCCATCAGCGTCAGCATGGTTGGCGCGATGTCCGAAAGCTTGCCACCATTGACTGCGTTGGCAGGCTTGCCGACGTAAATCAGCGGTACCGGCAGGCTGGTGTGAGCGGTATGCGCCTGACCGGTTGCCGGATCACGCATTTGTTCGGCGTTGCCGTGATCGGCGGTGATCAGCAACTGCCCGTCGACGTCCTTAACCGCCTTGACCACCTGAGCGATACAGTTATCCAGCGTTTCTACTGCCTTCACTGCCGCGTCGTAGACCCCGGTATGACCCACCATGTCGCCATTCGGATAGTTGCAGATAATGGCGTCGTATTTACCGCTGCCAATGGCGGTCAGAAGTTTATCGGTTAGCTCGGCCGCGCTCATTTCCGGCTGCAAATCATAGGTAGCGACCTTCGGTGAGTTGATCAGTACGCGATCTTCACCGGTGAACGGCTCTTCAACACCGCCGTTATAGAAGAAGGTGACGTGGGCGTATTTTTCGGTTTCCGAGATGCGTAGCTGGGTCTTGTCGTGTTTCATCAGCCACTCGCCGAAGGTATTGTTCAGCGATGCAGGCGGGTAGGCGCATGGAACTTTGATGTCGGCGGCATACTCGGTCAACATCACGAAATCACCAAAATTGATGACTTTGGCGCGAGGGAAGCCGTCGAAATCGGCATTAATGAAGGAGCGGACGATCTGGCGTGCGCGATCGGCACGGAAGTTCATGAAGATCAGTGCATCGCCATCATGTAATTCGGCAGAGGATTCACCGGCGGCTTGTAGCACGGTCGGCTTGACGAATTCGTCGTTTTCACCGCGTTCATAGGCGGCCTGCAGGGCTCCCACGGCGTTATCGGTGAGGTAATCGCCCTTGGCCTGGGTCAGCAGATCGTAGGCCAGTTGAACGCGGTCCCAACGGTTGTCGCGATCCATGGCGTAATAACGGCCAATCAGCGACGCGATGCGCCCGGTGCCAAATTTGGCAAAGGCTTCGCTAAAGCGTTGCAGAGAGGCTTCTGCGCTGCGCGGCGGGGTATCGCGACCGTCCAGGAAGGCGTGCAGGTAAACGGCTTTGGCACCGCGCTGCGAAGCCAGTTCAATCATCGCCAGAATATGGTCTTCGTGACTGTGGACGCCGCCCGGTGACAGCAGACCCATGATATGTACCGCTTTGCCTGCCTGCACGGCCTTATCGACCGACGCCGTCAGGGTTGGGTTGGCGAAGAAATCGCCTTCTTTGATCTCTTTATCCAGTCGGGTCAGGTCCTGATAAACGATGCGCCCGGCCCCCAGGTTGACGTGGCCGACTTCCGAGTTACCCATCTGGCCGTCAGGCAGACCGACATCCAGCCCGGACGCGGCGATCAGAGTGTGTGGCTGCTGTTGCCACAGACGGTCCATCACCGGCGTTTTGGCGTTCAGAATGGCGTTGTCCTGTTGCTCCTCGCGGTGGCCGTAACCGTCCAGGATCACCAGTACCATCGGCTTTTTGTTACTCGACATTGCGTTAACCTCGTTATGAACTTTTAAGTTGTGAATAGCCATCAATCCATGGCCGGGCGGATTGATGGCTATTCACTCTCAAAACCGCCCGATTTTACAACGCGACCGCTTTAAAAGAGCCCAGAGAGATCAAAGTTGCGGTGAACAGGGGCGGCTTTTATGCTGTGGCATCGTGAATTTCTCAGCGTAACCTGCAGTTTCTGCAATAGCGCTTGCTTATTGGCTGTATTTGCTGCACTCGGCAGGTATACTCTGGAACCTTGAGTTATTTTTTCCCTTAACTAACGGGAGTTGTTACACCCCATGCTGCAAGAAATTATGCAATTCGTTAGCAAGCATCCCATACTGAGCCTGGCTTGGATCGCCCTGCTGGTTGCGGTGATCGTCATGACGTTCAAGAGCAGTTTCTCCAAGGTGAAAGAGATCACCCGTGGTGAAGCTACCCGCCTGATTAATAAAGAAGATGCCGTTGTGGTTGATACCCGCAGCCGTGATGACTTCCGCCGAGGCCACCTGGCCAACGCCATCAACCTGACCGCTAGCGAAATCAAAAGTGGCAGTCTGGGCGAGTTGGAAAAACACAAGACTCAGCCGATCATCGTGGTTTGTGCCAACGGCACCACCTCCCGCGAGCCGGCAGAGAACCTGAGCAAGGCCGGTTTTGAAAACGTAGTTACGCTGAAAGACGGTATTGCCGGCTGGAGCGGGGAAAACCTGCCGTTAGTGCGTGGTAAGTAATTCTTTAACGTATTTGAGGTGGTAATCCATGGCTAACATTGATATCTACACCAAAGCGACCTGTCCGTTCTGTCATCGCGCCAAAGCGCTGCTGAACAGCAAGGGAGCCGCGTTTAACGAAATCGCCATTGATGGTGATAATGAAAAACGCGAAGCGATGATTGCGCGCAGTGGGCGCACCACCGTGCCTCAGATTTTCATCGACGGCCAACATATCGGCGGCTGTGATGATTTATATGAACTCGATGCTCGTGGTGGTCTGGAGCCGCTGCTTTAAGCGGATGACTGCCGGTTACTGAGTATCAATAAGGACGTTTAACCAAGGGTATTACACACATGTCAGAACAAAACAGCACAGAGATGGCTTTCCAGATCCAACGTATTTACACCAAGGATATCTCCTTCGAAGCGCCAAAGGCTCCGCAGGTTTTCCAGCAGGAATGGCAGCCAGAAGTTAAACTTGATCTGGATACTGCTTCCAGCCAGTTGGCTGATGAAGTGTATGAAGTTGTACTGCGCGTAACCGTGACGGCCTCTCTGGGCGAAGAAACTGCCTTCCTGTGTGAAGTGCAGCAGGCGGGTATCTTCTCCGTAGCGGGCATCGACGGTACGCAGCTGGCGCATTGCCTGGGTGCATACTGCCCGAACATTCTGTTCCCGTATGCGCGTGAGTGCATCACCAGTCTGGTTTCTCGCGGTACATTCCCGCAGCTGAACCTGGCACCGGTTAACTTTGACGCGCTGTTCATGAACTATCTGCAGCAGCAGTCAGAAGGCGAAGGTGCCGCACCACATCAGGATGCCTGATGAACACCGTCAATGCTTCAATGACTGTAATCGGTGCCGGCTCGTACGGCACCGCATTAGCTATTACGCTGGCGCGTAACGGCCACTCTGTGGTGCTGTGGGGCCACAACCCCGAGCAAATCCAAAAGATGCAGCGCGATCGCTGCAATCAGGCATTTCTTCCCGATGTAGCCTTCCCCGATACGCTGTTGCTCGAAGCCGATCTGGCGCGTGCGCTGGCTGCCAGCCGCAATGTGCTGGTGGTGGTGCCAAGCCATGTGTTCGGTGACGTGCTGCGCCAGTTGAAACCGCATCTGCGTCCGGATGCCCGTATTGTGTGGGCCACCAAAGGGCTGGAAGCGGAAACCGGCAGGCTGTTGCAGGACGTGGCACGCGAAGCGCTGGGCGAGGCTATTCCGCTGGCGGTGGTCTCAGGGCCAACGTTCGCCAAAGAGCTGGCCGCCGGGCTGCCGACCGCGATAGCGCTGGCTTCTACCGATGCGCAGTTCGCCGAAGATCTGCAGCAGTTGCTGCACTGCGGCAAAAGTTTCCGCGTGTACAGCAACCCCGATTTTATCGGCGTTCAGTTGGGCGGGGCGGTGAAGAACGTGATTGCTATCGGTGCCGGGATGTCTGACGGTATCGGTTTTGGTGCCAATGCGCGTACTGCACTGATTACCCGTGGCCTGACGGAAATGACCCGTCTTGGTTCTGCGCTGGGTGCTGATCCATCAACCTTCATGGGCATGGCCGGGTTGGGCGATCTGGTATTAACCTGCACCGATAATCAATCGCGCAATCGCCGTTTCGGTATTATGCTGGGACAGGGTAAAGGCGTACAAGAAGCTCAGGACAGCATCGGTCAGGTGGTCGAAGGTTATCGCAATACCAAAGAGGTATTGGCGCTGGCGCAACGCTACGGCGTGGAAATGCCGATTACCGAACAGATTTATCAGGTGCTGTATTGCCATAAAAATGCCCGGGAAGCTGCGCTGAGCCTGCTTGGGCGTACCAGAAAAGACGAAAAGCACAGCGCATAATCTAGAGAACCTATAGCTTTCAAGCTGCAGCTAGGCGGCCAGCTCGCTCATCACCAGGCGCTTACTTTAGTAAGTAACTGGGGTGAGCGAGTGCAGGTAACAACGCTGCAGCTTGAAAGATGACGGGTATAAAACCGATAGGCGGGGCGGCATGCTGACCCGGCAATTGAATTGGGCTGCCTGACTGCGATGCGGTGAGGCAGCCTGTTTTGCAAGGCGGAGAGGAACCAGATGTCGTCAGAAGAGTTAGAGCAGGTCTGGAATAGCATCAAATCAGAGGCGAGAGAGCTGGCTGAGTGTGAACCGATGCTGGCTAGCTTTTATCATGCGACGTTGCTCAAGCACGATAACCTGGGTGGTGCGCTCAGCTATATTCTGGCAAACAAGCTGGCTAACCCGATTATGCCCGCTATCGCGGTGCGTGAAGTGGTGGAAGACGCTTACCTGGCCGATCAGCAAATGATCGCTTCGGCGGCACAAGACATCCTGGCGGTACGCCTGCGCGACCCGGCAGTAGACAAGTACTCAACGCCACTGCTGTATCTGAAAGGCTTCCATGCGCTGCAGGCTTACCGTATTGGCCACTGGCTGTGGCTGCAGGGACGGCAGGCACTGGCGATCTATCTGCAAAACCAAATTTCGGTCGCTTTTGGTGTGGATATCCATCCGGCTGCGACCATTGGCTGCGGCATCATGCTCGACCACGCCACCGGCATTGTGATCGGTGAAACTGCGGTGGTAGAAAATAACGTCTCTATTCTGCAATCGGTTACTCTTGGCGGTACCGGAAAGACCAGCGGCGATCGTCATCCGAAGATCCGCGAAGGCGTAATGATTGGTGCCGGGGCTAAAATTCTCGGTAATATCGAAGTGGGTAAAGGCGCGAAAATCGGTGCCGGTTCGGTAGTGCTGCAGTCGGTGCCACCACATACCACGGCCGCAGGTGTGCCGGCGCGTATTGTCGGTCGACCGGAAAGCGATACGCCATCGATGGATATGGATCAGTATTTCAACGGAACCAACCACGGCTTTGAGTACGGCGACGGCATTTAAGTCGGTGGGTTCAAGAATATAATCAGGGGAGCTTCGGCTCCCCTGATGCTTTTTAGCGTGGCGTTAACCCTGTTTCGGGAAAGCTATGGTATCGACGACCATTTCATCGATTGCCGCTTTGACTTCTTCTTCCGTTACCGGTGAGCTGCCGTTGTTGACGGTTTTGCCGTAGTTCTTGCGCACAACTTCCAGCACTGTCTTGCCGGTATCTTGATCGATCAACTGCGCTTCCAGGAACAGGGTGGTGTTTTGCGTCCGGTGTCCGGTGGCGGCCATGGTACTGGCAACGACCGCGGCAACTGGCACCACTTCATAGAATTTCACGTCTTCATCTTCGGCGGATACGGCGGTAATCGCCACTTTTGCCAGCAAGACGCGAGAACCCGCCGGGCTTTTCAGGATTGTCGTACGCTCGGCTACCGCTTTTCTCATGCTTTGGTCGGTATAGTTCCTGATTTTATCCAGAGTTTGCTGGCTGACGCGATCGTTGGGTTTCGCCGCTGGATAGTAGACTACAGGGGAAAAATATACCCCTCGGTAGTTGGATTCTTTAAAGTTGGGAGCGATCCAGCGCAGCGTTTTATGTCCGCTTGGCGAGCTGGTTTCCTGCAGTTTGCTGTAGTCCGGCAGGAAGCCCGAGTACTGATCTGTTTTAGTCACTTTAGATGCACAACCCGCCAGCAGCAGGCCCGCTGCCAGAACTGCTATGACAACGCTAAAGTTTTGTTTTTTCATGCGATTCCCTATGATAAATGCCGATAACCTTACAAAATATAGCTCATTATCTTCTGCCACAGCGAATGTTTTGGCGCTGCGCGTGCCATATTACAGGGCGGCCTATCAGGATCGTGATGTACAGCTTGTTTTTACCTGCAAAGCGCGCGGTCAGGATTTGATCAGCGCACCCGCATAGTCCAGTTGCCGCCAGGCTTCATACACCACCACTGCCACGGCGTTAGACAGGTTCATGCTGCGGCTTTGCGCCTGCATGGGAATACGGATTTTCTGCTCGGCGGGCAGCGCTTCTAGGATCTCGGCAGGCAGACCGCGGGTCTCCGGTCCAAATAGCAGGTAATCGCTGGCCTGATAGCTTACCGCGCTGTGTGCCGGAGTGCCTTTGGTAGTCAGGGCAAACAGCCGCTGTGGATTTTCACTGGCGATAAAGGCGGCGTAGTTGGCATGACGTCGGATGCTGGCGAATTCATGATAATCCAGCCCGGCACGGCGCAGGCGTTTGTCATCCCACGGGAAGCCCAACGGTTCTATCAGGTGCAGTTGAAAGCCGGTATTGGCGCACAGGCGGATGATATTACCGGTATTGGGTGGAATTTCAGGTTCGAATAAAACAATGTTCAACATGTAAAAAACCCCTCATGACGAGGGGCGCAGAATAGCAAAATCTTACCGATCTGTCTTAGGCGATCAGCGCTGATGTAGCGGTAACCACAACACCAACCGCAGGCCACCGAGCGGACTGTCCTCCGCTTTTACCCAGCCGCGGTGCTGGTTGACTGCCGCCTCTACGATCGCCAGACCCAAGCCAGTACCACCGGAGGCGCGATCGCGTGCTTCGTCGGTGCGATAAAACGGTCGGAAAATTTGTTCGCGATCTTCCGTGCTGACACCCGGGCCGTCATCGTCGACGACAATAGTGATGCCCTGGTTATCCGCACTGAACGCCACGGCGATCCTGGTGTTTGAGTAGCGGAGCGCGTTACGCACAATGTTTTCCAGTGCGCTGTCCAACGCGCCGGCGTTGCCGAACAGCGTCCATGGACCGGGAGGGGCGGTGACTTCCAAATGCTTGCCCATTTGCTCGGCTTCAAAGCCGGCGTCATCGAGTACATTGGCCCACAGTTCATTGGCCAGCAGCCGCTCACGGACCAACTCGCTTTTCTGCTGTCCTCGTGACAATACCAACAGATCGTTGATCATCGAGTCCAGACGCTGGGCCTCGGTTTCGATGCGCTCCAGCTCACGCCCTTCGCCGTGGCGACGACGCATTAACGCGGTAGCCAGCTGCAGACGGGTTAGCGGGGTGCGCAGCTCATGCGAGATGTCGGAGATCAGCCGCTGCTGAGCGGTCATCATGCGTTCCAGCGAACTGACCATTTGGTTGAAGCTGGCACCGGTCGCCAGAAACTCTTGCGGCCCGGCTTCCAGCTCAGGATGCTGTTTCAGGTTGCCACGGGCGACATCATCGGCCGCGTTTTTCAGCTTACGTGCCGGTTTCGCCAGACTCCAGGCCAGCCATAGCAGCAATGGGGCACTGATCAACATGGTGACGATCAGCAGCAGCAGCGGTCGGTCGAACATCAGGTTGATGAAGTCGGATTGTGGGCTGTTGGCGGGACGAATCAGATACAACTGGTAGTTGTCTTCACCATCACGTACGGAGAAGGGACCGACCAGCTCGACGCGGCCGTATTTTTTCTTCTTCGGGTGGTCGGAATTATCAGATTGGCCGATAAAATTACGCACCAACTGCATTTCGTTGCGTTGCATGTTGCCAATCACCCGGCCTTCGCTGGTGACCAGGATCAGGCGCTGCCCAGGCGGGGCCCATTTTTCAATGGCGCGGAATAAACGTCGCCACCACATCAGGTCGTTGGCCGGATCGTTTTGCAACTCGGCCTCGACATGTTGCTCCAGCATCAGCCCCTGCCGCTGCTCGCTGTCCAGCAGCGAGGTCATTTGGCGGGAGTCGAGCTTGGGCACCATCAACACCAGCATCAGCACCAGGGCTAATGTGAACCAAAAAATGGCGAAGATGCGTGCCGTCAAGCTGTTGATCATGTTGCAGATACCATTAAGTAACCCCGTCCACGCAAGGTTTTGAACCACGGGTGGCCATCTTTGCGGTTCGGCAGTTTGCGTCGCAGGTTAGAGATATGCATATCGATGGCGCGATCAAACGGCGTCAAACGTTTGCCCAGCACTTCCTGGCTAAGCAGTTCACGCGATACCACCTGGCCCAGATGCTGTGCCAGCAGGTACAACAGGGTAAATTCGGTGCCGGTAAGATCCAGCGTTTGGCCGTCGAAACTGGCTTCCTGGCGGCCCGGATTGAGCTGCAAACCGTCAACGTCCAGCGTGGGTGCACCGGTATCGACATTTTGCTGCTGCTCGCTCCAGTTGGATCGGCGCAGAATCGCACGAATACGCGCTACCAGTTCACGATCGTTGAACGGTTTTGGCAAGTAGTCATCGGCACCCAGTTCCAGGCCCAGTACGCGGTCCAATTCGCTGCCGCGAGCGGTCAGCATAATGACCGGTGTCTGGTGGTGCTGACGCAGTTCTTTTAACGTATCAATACCGTTTTTCTTCGGCATCATGATATCGAGCAACAGCAGATCAATGGAGCTGTCCAGAAGCGACAACGCCTGTTCACCATCGTAGGCCACGACGATAGTAAAACCTTCCATTTCAAGAAGTTCTTTTAACAGCGAAGTCAGCTCGCGGTCGTCGTCAACTAACAGAATTTTGTTCATTGTATTTTTTCCTCCTGACGCAAAATACGTCATCAACTGTTGGCATTCCATGACTTTACGTAGTTTTACATGCACTGACGCATGTTTGCAGGTGCAGCAGTACACTGCTCCTCGTTGATTCGCAAAGTGAGAAAGCACGAGGAGTTAAAATGCGTAAGGTGACCGCATTAGTTATGGCATCAATGCTGGCAATAGGTTCTACCGCTGCGTTTGCTGCTGACACTACATCGGAAACTGTACCGACTCCCGGCAACGACGACGCGATGACCCGAGCACCAAGTCAGCGCCACATGTTTGACGGTGTCAGCCTGACTGAAGAGCAGCGTCAGCGAATGCGCGATTTAATGCGCCAGGCCCGCCACGATCTGCTTGGTGTCAATGTAGCTGAAATGGAAGCCATGCATAAGCTGGTGACCGCAGACAAATTTGATGAAGCCGCCGTGTATGCCCAGGCGGAACAGATGGCTCAGCAACAGGTTAAGCGTCAGGTCGAAATGGCCAGAGTACGCAACCAAATGTATAACCTACTGACGCCACAGCAAAAAAGTGTTTTAGACCAGAAACATCAGCAGCGCATGCAGCAGGTGGAGCAACAAATGTCTGGTTTGCAGCAAACTTCTGCCCAGAAGTTAAGTATGACTGAGTAGTCCCTGTTTTTCCTTGCCATAGACACCATCCCTGTCTTCCCCCGCCATGATGGCGGGGTTTTTTTTGTCCATCATTCCGCTATATTGGCCCTCTCAATGTTTAACCAGGATGGGTTATGGAACCGCAATATGCGCGTCTGGTGAAATCCGCCGCGTTAGCTGCCACTGCGTTGGCCTCCATACTGCTACTGATCAAAATTATCGCCTGGTATCACACTGGTTCAGTGAGTCTGCTGGCTGCGTTGGTAGATTCCCTGGTGGATATAGCCGCGTCGCTGACAAACTTGCTAGTGGTGCGTTATTCGCTGCAGCCGGCCGACGAGGAACACACCTTTGGGCATGGTAAGGCCGAGTCGCTGGCTGCGTTGGCGCAGAGCATGTTTATTTCCGGCTCGGCACTGTTTCTGTTCCTGACCGGCTTTCAGCATCTGTACTCCCCGGAAACGCTTCGCGACCCTGGTGTTGGTATTGCCGTGACGGTGGTGGCGTTGTTCAGCACCTTGCTGCTGGTCACCTATCAGCGTTGGGTGGTAAGGAAAACCCGTAGTCAGGCAGTACGAGCAGATATGCTGCATTATCAGTCAGATGTCATGATGAATGGTGCTATTCTTATAGCGCTTGCGCTAAGCTGGTACGGTTTTCAACGGGCGGATGCGCTGTTTGCATTGGTCATTGGCGTCTACATTCTTTATAGCGCGCTGCGGATGGGTAATGAAGCTGTGCAATCGCTGCTGGACAGGGCATTGCCGGATGATGAACGTCAGGCGATCATTGATGTGATTTCTTCCTGGCCAGGGGTGAAAGGTGCGCACGATCTGCGGACCCGCCAGTCCGGTCCGACGCGTTTTATCCAGTTGCATCTGGAGATGGATGATGCGCTGCCGCTGATGCAGGCGCATCTTCTGGCCGAGCAGGTGGAACAGGCACTGTTGCATCGTTTCCCCGGAGCGGATGTCCTTATTCACCAGGATCCCTGTTCCGTAGTGCCAGAGGGCCGACAGGGGCGTTGGGATCTATAATCAATACAGGGCCTGTAAGATTGGTGCAACGGGTGAATGGCGGAGTTAGCTCAGCGTGCCATGGTATTTTTTTACCGCAATCTTGTGTGACTTGAATCAATTCAGCTGGGTGTTTTTGTTATAATATCCAGCAATAAGCCGTAAAGCTGATTTTCTACAGCCGGAGAGGTTCCAGGACAATCGGCGAATACAGAATTCTTAAGAAATTGCATCTACAGTTCAGAGGTAGTCATGATCAAGAAAATCGGTGTACTGACAAGTGGCGGTGATTCGCCGGGTATGAACGCTGCGATCCGTGGCGTTGTGCGTGCTGCACTTTCAGAAGGTCTGGAAGTTTTTGGTATTTACGATGGCTACCTTGGCTTGTACGAAGATCGCATGGAAAAATTGGACCGCTACAGCGTGTCCGATATGATCAATCGCGGCGGCACCTTTCTTGGTTCAGCCCGATTCCCGGAGTTCAGAGACGACAGCGTACGTGCCAAGGCGATTGAAAATCTGAAAAACCGCGGTATTGATGCGTTGGTGGTGATTGGCGGTGACGGTTCCTATATGGGGGCTAAACGCCTGACGGAAGAGGGTTTCCCTTGTATTGGCTTGCCGGGCACTATCGATAACGACGTGGCCGGTACCGACTATACGATCGGCTTCTTCACCGCGCTTGAAACCGTGGTAGAAGCTATTGACCGTCTGCGTGATACCTCATCTTCACATCAGCGTATTTCTATCGTTGAAGTGATGGGGCGTTATTGCGGTGATTTGACGCTGGCGGCGGCGATTGCCGGCGGCTGCGAGTTCATCGTATTGCCTGAAATTGAGTTCAACCGCGAAGATCTGGTGTGTGAAATCAAAGCCGGCATCGACAAGGGTAAGAAACACGCGATTGTGGCGATCACCGAGCATATCTGCGATATCGATGAGCTGGCGCGCCATATTGAGCAAGAAACCAAGCGTGAAACCCGCGCTACCGTGTTGGGGCATATTCAGCGCGGCGGCTCTCCGGTAGCTTACGACCGTATTCTGGCTTCCCGCATGGGGGCATACGCCATCGAGCTGTTGTTGCAAGGCTACGGCGGCCGCTGTGTCGGTATCCAAAATGAGAAGATGGTGCACCACGACATCATCGATGCGATCGAAAATATGAAGCGTCCATTCAAGGGCGACTGGCTGGAAACGGCGAAAAAGCTGTACTGATCCCGTTTTTATTCAGGCAATCGAAGCCTCCGCATGCGGAGGCTTCGGTTGCTGACAAAGCAGGAAAAAGCGTGGTTTTTCCTGCTTTGTGGTGAGCAGCCGAAAATCAATAAATTGATTTTCCTGATTTTTATTTATTGGCCTCTATTCGCTCTGGGCAGGAATGAGGTTTGTCATCAGTCTGAGCCTCCGCATGCGGAGGCTTTTTTATGTCTGTCGCGGATATATTCCATAATCGTCTAGCCCAACATTTTTTATTCTTTAATTGATAGACCAGTTTCTGGCAGGCTCTGATGCTAAATCAACCGATCGAGGTTGTGATTATTTTTCCTGGGGAGCGAGTCGATGCGTATGCGTAAATGGGGTGTAGGTCTGACAATCATGCTGCTGGCGTCCGGCGCCATGGCGAAAGATATCCAATTGCTGAACGTTTCATATGACCCGACGCGTGAATTCTATCAGGAATACAACACCGCATTCGGTAAATATTGGCAGCAACAGACTGGCGATAAAGTCACGATACGCCAGTCGCACGGCGGCTCCGGCAAGCAGGCGACTTCGGTGATTAACGGCATTGAGGCAGACGTGGTGACACTGGCGCTGGCCTATGACGTTGACGCTATCGCTGAACGCGGGCGCATTGATAAAGAGTGGATCAAACGTCTGCCGGACAACTCGGCGCCTTATACCTCGACCATTGTCTTCCTGGTGCGTAAAGGTAACCCAAAACAAATTCACGACTGGGCAGATTTGATCAAACCGGGCGTCTCGGTAATTACGCCGAACCCGAAAACCTCTGGCGGTGCGCGTTGGAACTATCTGGCAGCCTGGGGTTACGCGCTGCATCAGAACAAGAACGATCAGGGCAAGGCGCAAGAATTCGTTAAAAACCTGTATAAGAACGTCGAAGTGCTGGATTCCGGTGCGCGCGGTTCAACCAATACCTTCGTTGAACGCGGTATCGGTGATGTGCTGATCGCCTGGGAGAACGAAGCGCTGCTGGCGGAAAAAGAGCTGGGCAAGGACAAGTTTGAAATTATCACCCCAAGCGAATCAATTCTGGCCGAACCGACCGTGTCGGTGGTGGATAAGGTAGTTGATAAGCGCGGCACCCGTGATGTGGCTACGGCTTATCTGAAGTATCTGTATACGCTGGAAGGGCAGACCATCGCGGCGAAAAACTATTACCGTCCACGCGATGCGGCAGTGGCGGCCAAGTTTACCGACCAGTTCCCGAAACTGAAGCTTTTCACCGTGGATGATACTTTCGGTGGCTGGACTCAGGCGCAGAAGGTGCATTTTGCCACCGGTGGCGTGTTTGACCAAATAAGTAAACGTTGATGCTCAATTGGCAGCAATAAAAAACCCCGGCAAGCCGGGGTTTTTTTATTTATGAGCCGGGTGAAATCAGGCTTTTTTAGCAGCAGCAGCGGCTTTGACGATCACGGCGAAAGCATCGGCTTTCAGTGATGCGCCGCCAACCAGCGCGCCGTCGATGTCCGGCTGAGTGAACAGCTCGGCAGCATTTTTGTCGTTCACGGAGCCGCCGTACTGGATGATCACTTCTGCAGCCACGGCTGCGTCCTGCTTGGCGATGTGATCGCGGATAAATTTGTGTACTGCCTGTGCTTGCGCAGGGGTTGCAGACTTACCGGTACCGATAGCCCAAATTGGCTCATAAGCGATAACCGCACCTTTAAAGGCTTCTGCACCCTGGGTTTTCAGTACGGCGTCGATCTGGCGTGCACAAACTTCTTCGGTTTTACCCGCTTCGTTTTCAGCGTCAGTTTCACCGATGCACAGCACTGGGATCAGACCGGCAGTTTTCAGCACGGCAAATTTCTCGGCGATCGCCGCGTCAGTTTCTTTGTGGTAAGTGCGACGCTCGGAGTGGCCGATGATGATGTATTGCGCACCAATATCTTTCAGCATGTCGGCGGAAACTTCACCGGTGAATGCGCCGGACAGGTTCACGTCTACGTTTTGGGCGCCCAGAGCGATGCGGCTGCCGGCCAGTGCGTGCTTGGCCTGGTCCAGATACATGACTGGTGGTGCGATAGCGACGCCACAACCGTCAACGCTGCTCAGTTCATTGCGCAGCGCGGCGATCAGTTCGTTAACCATGTGAGTGCTGCCGTTAAGCTTCCAGTTACCCATAACTAATGGATGACGCATGTTTTTTCCTCCAACAAGGGAACGCGAGAGTCGAAATAACCACTGCCGGACCGGCAGTTTACCTGCCCAACAGTATAGAGATGATTAAGCACGAAGGCTTTGCTTTTCGTCATTAAATGACCGGCTGTTACGGCTCGGATAGCGTCAGCTTAACCGGTTCAACAGCGAAAGTTACCCCTTTATCGCCGTTGTCCGCTACCACATAACGGATCGCACCGACCTGCTGTTGGTAAAAGCGTGACCCTTTGCCTTTCTCCAGCAGATTGGCCACTTTACTCAGGCTTTTTTCCACCGCCAGTGCCGGTTCAAACTGGCGCATCAGTGCGGCCATATAGTTGATGGCAATGGTGCGGGCCGCCTTTTCTTCGCTGCTTTGCTGCAGCGGCAGATGGGTAATTTGCAGCGTTTTGATTTTGCCAGTGCCCTTTTCCAGCGCCGTGGAGGCGTAGAGGTTTTCGTTCAGCTTGCTGGCGGCGCGTGTCAGCAGTGGTGTATCGTCTTCTGCGGTTGCGATAGCGCGAAATTCGCCAATCGGCAGCGTCGGGTTGTCGCGGTTATATTTTTCGCGGAATTTTACCACCGTCAGATCAAAGGTCGGTGCCCCGGCCTGCAGGTACGGCGCGGTGGGTGATGCATTGACTGCGGCATCCGGAGGATCGGCCCAGGCGCTGCTGATACTCAGCAACAGGCAGGCGATGGCGATGGTTTTTCTCAGCATGGTATAACACGGCATCAAGAACAAAGATGGCTCCGATTAAAGCGATAACCGAGGGGGATTGTCAAAGATCTCGCGCTATTATCGCTTGCTGACAGGAAAGCTGTGCGTTACTCCGCGTAATGCAGGGCAGAAACCTTCGCCCGGCAGCGCCTATGTTACACTGCACGGCAGAATATGGGCAGGCTAACAACGCAGGATTCAATGACAATACAACAGTGGTGCTTTTCGTTTAAGGGCCGAATTGGGCGGCGTGATTTTTGGATTTGGATGGTGCTGTGGCTGGTGCTGATGGTTGTGGCTTTTTCTCTCGCCAGTCGTGAGCTGGTGGATATCCAGACCATCGCATTCTTTATCGTGGGCTTGCTATGGCCGACGGCGGCGGTGCTGGTGAAACGGCTGCATGATCGTAATAAAGCCGGCTGGTGGGCGTTATTACTGATCTTGGCGTGGTTGCTGGCGGCGGGCAATTGGCAAATGCTGGCACCGCTCTGGCAATGGGGCGTCGGGCGTTTTATCCCGACGCTGATCATTGTGATGATGATGATCGATTTGGGTGCCTTTGTCGGCACGCCCGATGCCAACCGTTTTGGCCCGCCGGCCGAGCCGGTGAAGTTCAGCGCACAATGAGGTGGCAGCTTACCAGTATTGCTCGCTGGTGATATGGCCAGGCTTGCGGCGCAGATGCTTGCGCATCTGCCGCTGATCCTTGAGCGTTTGCTGGGTATCCCGCACCATTTGCGGGTTACCACATAACATCACATGGTCGGTTTCCGCGTTGAGGGGTAATCCTACCGCCGCTTCCAACCGGCCATCCTCGATCAGTGCCGGTACGCGGCCGGTCAGCGAGCCGGTGACCTCTTCGCGACTGACAATAGTCTGAATGCGTAGTTGGCCGTTGTAGCGCTGTTGTAATTGCTGCATCAATGGCAGGTAGCTGAGATCACGTGCAAAGCGGGTGGCATGCACCAGCACCAGATTTTTGAAGCGCTCCAGGTCTTTGCCTTCCTGCAGCATCGACAGGTAAGGGCCGATGGCGGTACCGGTCGCCAGCATCCACAGGGTGTCGCATTCAGGCACTTCCTCCAGCACGAAAAATCCGGCGGCCTCTTTGGTCACCATCACTTCGGAACCCGGTCGCAGCTGATTGAGGCGTGGGCTCAGTTTGCCCTCCGGCACGGTGACCAGGTAAAACTCCAGGTTCGGATCGCTGGGGGCGTTGACGTAGGAATAGGCGCGCTGCACGCGTTCGCCGTCAATTTCCAGCGCCAGTTTGGCAAATTGCCCGGCGATAAAAGGAGCAATGGGGGCATGGACGGTGATGCTGAACAACCCGTCGGTCCATTGCGTGACTTGCGTAACCTTGCCATTAACCCAGTCAGCCATACTCTAAAGCTCCAATGGTCGAATCAAATAAGCGCAATGTCGTGAGCCGGAAATAGCGTGCGCAGTACGCTCTATGCGATAACCCTGGCCAAACAGGCGGTTAAACAGTTGTAGCTCCGAGTTGCACAGGCTGCTGCAGGCGGTAGCCGCCACGCCGATTGGGCAGTGGTTTTCCACCAATAGCATGCCTTGTGGGTGCTCTAACAGTTCGGCCATGTAGCCATCATGCTGCCGCAGGCGCACCAATCTGGCGAGTTTGGCCTGATGGCAGTCTTCCTCGGACAGTTCTTCAGCATAGCGCTGATAAAGCTTGTCTTCGCGCGCGCTGAGTAACTGCTCCACCCCTTCGGTGCCAAACAACTGATGGGCCGATCCCAACAGCTCTGTTGCCAGCCGATCGTGGCCATTGGCAAACTGGGCGTGGCCCTGACAGGTCAGCGACCAGTAGCGTGTGGGGCGACCTACCTTGGTGCGCGCTTCTTCGTAACCCACCAGCTCACGTTTTTCCAGAGATTGCAGATGCTGACGAATCCCCATGGGGGTGATGCCCAGACGCTCAGCCAGCATTTTGGCGGAATGCGGCCCCAAGGTTTTTAACTGCAATAAAATCAGCTCTGTTGTCTTCATAAACCCAATCCCTATGGCGTTATTTTATTTCAAGATGATGAAAATAATTATCGATTAAATGCTAAAGCCAAACTATTGAAAGTTTGCCATTTTTAACCCATAAGCAGTAGACGTACAGTTTAATTTACGAGGCTGGTCGGCTTTGCTGCCACTGTGACGCAGATCAATATCTGTCTGAAACTCGCTAAAAAAATCAAATTTGTTAGCTTATGCCGCCATAGAGGGCTGTCGCCGTTCTGGCTGAATTTGGAGCCATACCGGGACGCTGTGATGAGTTAATACGTTAACGAAGATAATGAGAAAAATAGAAAACTTTCACCTGTTGGTGATGCTTACCCTGTTAGTGGCCGTCGGTCAGATGGCACAAACCATTTATGTCCCCGTGATTGCTGATATTGCCAAGGATCTGTCGGTGCGCTCCGGTGCCGTGCAGCGCGTGATGGCGGCTTATCTGATGACCTATGGCTTCTCGCAGTTGATTTACGGCCCGCTGTCGGACCGTATTGGCCGTCGGCCGGTGATCCTGGCCGGGATGATGATCTTCATGATGGGGGCGCTGGGCGCGCTGTTGTCCAATAACCTGACGATGCTGGTTGCCGCCAGCGCCATTCAAGGGATGGGGACCGGCGTGGCGGGGGTGATGGCGCGAACCATGCCGCGTGACCTGTATGCCGGTACTTCGCTGCGCTATGCCAACAGCCTGCTCAACATGGGCATTCTGGTCAGCCCGTTGCTGGCACCGATCATCGGTGGGGCACTGGCAATGGTATTTGGCTGGCGCGCCTGTTATGCCTTCCTGTTGGTGTTGTGCGCCGGTGTGGCCTTCGCCATGTTCCGCTGGCTGCCGGAAACCCGACCGCAGCAGACTGAAAAACGGCGTATGTTGGCAAGCTTCCGCAAGCTGCTGGCGGACAGTACTTTCAGCTGTTATCTGGTGATGCTGATTGGTGCTCTGGCGGGGATCGCAGTCTTTGAAGCCAGCTGCGGCGTGCTGATGGGCGGCGTACTGGGCCTTAGCGGGCTGACCGTCAGTATCCTGTTTATTCTGCCCATCCCGGCGGCGTTCTTTGGTGCCTGGTATGCCGGCCGTGATGGCAAAAGCTTTCACAGTCTGGTGTGGCATTCGGTGATCAGTTGCCTGCTGGCGGGTCTGATGATGTGGATCCCCGGGTGGTTTGGCGTGATGAATATCTGGACGCTGATTGTGCCGGCGGCGCTGTTCTTCTTCGGTGCCGGGATGCTATTCCCGCTGGCCACTACCGGGGCAATGGAGCCGTTTCCCTATCTGGCCGGTGCGGCTGGCGCATTGGTCGGGGGTATGCAGAACATGGGTTCCGGTCTGGCGACCTGGCTTTCCGCCATGCTGCCGCAGACCGGGCAGTTCAGCCTCGGCCTGCTGATGTTTGCCATGGCATTACTGATTTTGCTGTGCTGGTGGCCGTTATCGCACCGGATGCAGCATCAGGGACATACCGTATAAAACTGACAGGGCGCCGAAGGCGCCCTGATCAATATTGCAAACACCCGAAAAACGTGGTTTTCGGGTGTTTGGGGTAAGTCAGAAGACATCATTCTTTGTTTTTATTTGCCCTGAGATCAGGGTTTTTAACCGTAAAGAACCTTGTCAGCAGTCTGAGGGCACCTTCGGTGCCCTGATTATTTACAGCAGGAATTCGTGCAGCGCCGGGTCTTTACGATCCAGATAATGGGTCGAGCGGATGCGGCGGATAGTGCGTGATTTGCCGCGAATTAGTAGGGTTTCCGTGGTGGCCATATTGCCCTGACGGCTAATGCCTTCCAATAAATCGCCCTTGGTGATGCCGGTAGCGGAGAAGATCACGTTGTCGTTGCGTGCCATATCATCCAGCAGCAACACCTTGCCGGCTTCAATGCCCATCTCTTTGCAGCGCGCCAGTTCTTCCTCGCCGATGCGACGATTCTCGGCGCTGTCGCCCTTCACCTGGTGGCGTGGTAACAAACGTGCCTGCATATCGCCATCCAGTGCGCGGATCACCGCAGCGGAAATGACCCCTTCAGGCGCGCCGCCGATGCCGTACATCACGTCGACTTCACTGTCGGGCATACAGGTCAGGATCGAGGCCGCCACGTCGCCGTCGGGGATAGCGAAGGCTCGTACCCCAAGTTGCTGCATCTGGGCGATAACGCCGTCGTGACGCGGCTTGGCCAGAATGACCACTGTCAGCTGGCTCAGCGGCTTGCCCAGGCAGACCGCGACCTTGTTCAGGTTTTCAGCCAGCGGCAGGTTAAGGTCGATAGCGCCGCGTGCTGCCGGGCCCACCACCAGTTTTTCCATATACATGTCAGGGGCGTGCAGGAAGGTACCGCGATCGCCCACTGCCAGTACTGCCAACGCATTGGGCTGGCCCATGGCGGTCATGCGGGTGCCTTCGATCGGGTCGACGGCGATATCCACCGCGTCGCCCTGGCCACTGCCGACCTGTTCGCCGATATACAGCATTGGCGCTTCATCAATTTCGCCTTCGCCGATCACGATGCGGCCATCGATATCCACTTTATTGAGCATAATGCGCATTGCGTTGACCGCAGCACCATCGGCGGCGTTCTTATCGCCGCGTCCCAACCATTTGTAGCCCGCCAGCGCGGCGGCTTCGGTAACACGGGAAAATTCGATGGCTAATTCACGTTTCATGGCAAAACCTGTCTGTGAGAAAGGGAGAAAATATCGACAAAGTTTATCACAGCGGGCGATGGTGGGGCGGGGCAAAAAAACGCGCCGCCCGGAGGCAGCGCGTGATGGGGTTAACCTAACCAAACAGCGTTAGTCGTGCTCTTCCCATGCTTGTGCGCGGGCAACCGCTTTTTTCCAGCCGTTGTAACGGAAGTTACGTTCGGTGGTTTCAATGCTTGGACGGAACTCACGCTCGATGATCGCCTTGCTCTTCACTTCATCCAGATCATTCCAGTAGCCGATAGCCAGGCCTGCGAGGAATGCCGCACCCAGCGCAGTCGACTCACGGACTTCAGGACGCTCTACACGGGTGCCGAGGATGTCAGACTGGAACTGCATCAGGAAGTTGTTGGCGACCGCACCACCGTCCACACGCAGCGATTGCAGGCGGGTGTTGGAGTCAGCCTGCATGGCATCCAGCACGTCGCGCGTCTGGTAGGCAATGGATTCCAGCGTGGCACGGATGATGTGGTTGCTGTTCGCGCCACGGGTCAAACCGAAGATCGCGCCACGGGCATACGGGTCCCAGTAAGGCGCGCCCAGACCGGTGAAGGCAGGCACCACATACACGCCGTTGCTGTCTTTCACCTTGGTGGCGAAGTATTCGGAGTCAGCCGCATCGCTAATCAGTTTCAGCTCATCGCGCAGCCACTGAATAGAAGCGCCACCGATGAAGACTGCGCCTTCCAGCGCGTAGTTCACTTCGCCGCGCGGGCCGCAGGCGATAGTGGTCAGCAGGCCATGGCTGGAACGTACTGCTTCTTTGCCTGTGTTCATCAGCAGGAAGCAGCCGGTGCCGTAGGTGTTTTTCGCCATGCCCGGTTGAACGCACAGTTGGCCGTACAGCGCCGCCTGCTGGTCACCGGCGATACCGGCGATAGGAATACGCGTACCGCCTTTACCCCCGATGTTGGTCTGGCCGTACACTTCAGAGGATGGACGGACTTTCGGCAGCATGGCGCGCGGGATATCCAGCGCTTCCAGCATGCGCTCATCCCAGTCCAGCTCATGGATATTGAACATCATGGTACGTGAGGCATTGGTATAATCGGTCACATGCACCCGCCCCTGGGTCATTTTCCACACCAGCCAGGTGTCGACGGTACCGAACAGCAGCTCGCCACGCTTGGCGCGTTCACGGGCGCCTTCAACGTTATCGAGGATCCATTTTACCTTGGTGCCGGAGAAGTACGGGTCAACCACCAGGCCGGTGTTGTGACGGATGTACTCTTCCATGCCATCGCGTTTGAGTTTTTCACAGATATCGGCGGTACGGCGGCATTGCCAGACGATAGCGTTATAGATCGGTTTGCCGGTTTCTTTTTCCCAGACGATAGTGGTTTCACGCTGGTTGGTGATGCCGATACCGGCGATTTGATCGGAATTGATGTCGGCTTTTGCCAGCACTTCCACCAGTGTGGAACTCTGTGATGACCAGATCTCCATTGGATCATGCTCAACCCAGCCGGCTTTCGGGTAAATCTGCGTGAATTCACGCTGCGACACCGCAACAATATTGGCATCGTGGTCCAGCACTACGGCACGTGAACTGGTAGTTCCCTGGTCGAGAGCGACAATGTATTTTTTTTCTACAGTCATGATTTTAGTCCTGCTGTTGTTAACCGTTTTAAAACTGTGCCAATCACGCTTTACGCGCACGAGCCTTGGCGGCGGGTTTTTCTTCTTCTACGCAAACGTCACACGGCAGATTGCGGCCAATGAGCATGCGGTAGCCGAAGGCACCCAGGCAGGCACCAATGATTGGGCCAAAGATTGGCACCAGGAAGTACGGAATATCACGCGCACCGGTGAAGGCCACTTTGCCCCAGCCGGCCAGATAAGCGAACATTTTCGGACCGAAGTCACGGGCCGGGTTCAGCGCAAAGCCGGTCAATGGTCCCATAGAGGCTCCGATCACGGCAATCAGAATACCGATTAACAGCGGTGCCAGCGGGCCACGTGGAATGCCGTTGCCGTCGTCGGTCAGCGCCAGGATCAGGCACATCAGGATCGCGGTAATTACCGTTTCAACCAGGAAAGCCTGGCCCACGGAGATGTGTGCATTAGGATAGGTGGAGAAGATGCCGGCCAAGGCCAGGCTTTCGTCACTGCCACGCACCATATGGTTGGCCGCTTCAAAATCGAAGAACAGGTTGTAATACAACCCGTAGACCAGCGCTGCGGCGCAGAAGGCTCCGGCGATCTGCGCGAGGATGTAAGGCAGTACTTTGCGTCCGTCAAAGCAGGCGAACAGCCATAGTGCAATGGTGACTGCCGGGTTGAGATGCGCACCAGAGATGGCAGCGGTCAGATAGATGGCCATGGCAACGCCCAGGCCCCAAATGATACTGATTTCCCACTGGCCGAAGCTGGCGCCAGCCAGTTTCAACGCGGCAACGCAGCCTACGCCAAAAAATATCAACAGGCCGGTGCCGAGAAACTCGGCGATACATTGGCCTTTTAGGGTCGGACTGGTGGTTTGGCTCATAATGTTGTTGTCCTGCAAAACGGCGGTTATGGGTTTATAGGCTCTGGGTTTGTATCAATCTGGCCTATGGGTACAGTTTTTTCATCTCGTCCAATTATTAATTGAGGACGTGATGTAAATTTATCGTTAACGAACATAAACGAGAAATAGCGAAATCAAAATGTGTGTGCTTCGTCATAAAATTGAGCGAATTCGCGTCGTTCTGTGTTCTTTCTGCTCCATAAACTGTGATCTGACCAGTGATTTTGCCACCGTTCGTTAACAAACCCATTTATGCTCGCTGGGTATTTTCAGTTTTTGCTGATGGTCGCGGCAGGAAAATTGCAACAGACTGCGCGTTGAGCCGGATGTTGCTAGACAGTCGGGGACAGGCTACTTACAATCGTTTTTATCGAAAGAAGCGTTTTATCGAGACAGGCGCGTTATTTTCAATAAAAGCGTGTGTCACTTGGCGCGATGCATATTCGCAGCAGTTGCAACCAAAGTTGCGGCCGTTACCTATAGATGTACGCCTTGCTATCATGAGGGGACTGAAGAATGTCATTTGAAGTATTTGAGAAATTGGAGTCAAAAGTTCAGCAGGCGATCGATACCATCACCCTGTTGCAGATGGAAATTGAAGAGCTGAAAGACAAAAACAACACTCTTTCACAGGAAGTTCAGGCTGCCTCTGGCAACCACGAATCCTTGGTTCGCGAGAATCAGCAACTGAAAGAAGAGCAGCACGTATGGCAAGACCGTCTGCGTGCGCTGTTGGGCAAAATGGAAGAAGTCTGATTCCGGATTGAACGATCGAAAAGGGCGCCTTGGGCGCCCTTAGTCTGATGACAAACACCCGAGAAACGTGGTTTTCGGACGTTTGGGGTAAATCAGAAGACATAATCCTTTGTTTTTATTAGTCACCAGATCAGAACTTTGAACTGCAAAGGACTTTGTCAGCAATCTGAGGGCGCTTTGAGCGCCCTTTTTCATATCTGAAAATCACTCGATATCGAGTGGATCCTCGGACAGGATAATACCGGTATTGTCAGCATACAGATGATCGCCGGAGAAGAACGTCACACCGCCGAAGTTAACGCGGATGTCGCTTTCGCCAATGCTTTCACTGGCGGCGCCGACCGGAATCGCCGCCATAGCCTGAATACCGATGTCCAGTTCTTCCAGATCGTCGACCTGGCGAACCGCGCCGTAAACCACGATGCCTTCCCACTCGTTCTGAGTGGCCAGACGTGCCAGTTCTGCGTTGATCAGGGCACGACGTACCGAGCCGCCACCGTCAATCACCAGGACGCGACCACGTCCGTTTTCTTCAAGCAGCTCGAATAACAGACCGTTATCCTCAAAGCATTTCACCGTAGTGATTTGCCCGCCAAATGAAGTACGCCCGCCAAAATTGGAGAATAGAGGCTCAACTACGTTCACCTCTTCGTGATAGATGTCGCACAGTTCGGAAGTATCGTATTTCATAGGATTTTACGTCTGTTTGCCGCTGGAATAACCAGTATATCCCTTTATTCGCCCTGTTGGCAAAATCATCAGTTCGATGGCTAACTGAGCACCACGCCGATAGCGAACAATATATTGGCCAGTAACGCCGCCTTGACCATATGCTCAAGCATCGGTCGCATGCCGGCGGAGGTAGGGTCACGCAACACCCGCAAGCCATGGCGTACCAGCAGCGGGATAGCCAATACAAACAGCCAGCCCCACAGGCTATGCAGATTGAGCAGAGTGAACAGCGTAAAGCACGTCACTGCGCCAATCAGCAGCAACAGGTGGTAATAACGCGCCTTCTGCGGCCCGAGCCGGACTGCCAGGGTATTCTTGCCGTTGGCGCGATCGCTTTCGATATCGCGCAGATTATTGATATTGAGCACGGCCGCTGCCAGCAGGCCACAGGCGGTGGCCGGTAGCATCACTATGCTGTCAAAGGTGTGGGTTTGCAGGTAAAAGGTGCCCGCCACGCTCAGCCAGCCGAAGAACACCAGCACCGAGATATCGCCCAGCCCCAGATAGCCATAAGGTTTGTTGCCGACGGTATAGGTAATGGCGGCAACAATAGAAAGCCCACCCAAGACCAGGAAACCCACCACATCGCTGGGTTGTTCACAGGCCACGGCGATCAGCGAACTGCCGGCGATGGCGATCAGTACCACCGTCACCACCAACGCCCGTTTCATCTGTGCCTGGGTGATCATGCCTTTTTGCATGCCACGTAGCGGCCCGATACGGTCTTCTTTGTCGCTGCCTTTTATCGCATCGCCATAGTCGTTCGCCAGGTTGGAGAGAATTTGCAACAGGCCGGCCGTCAGCAGTGCCAACAGTGCCACGCCGGGTTTCAGACTTCCTTGCCAGGCGGCAATGGCAGAGCCGATGACGATCGAGGCAAAGGCCAGCGGCAGGGTACGCGGTCGTAAACTTTCAAGCCAGGCTCTGGCCGGGGAGATGCTAGTTGATGAGCTCATTTTTCGCTTCAGAGTTAGTGGCTGTGTCCGTTAGAAATAATTGTGGGAGGCAAAATGCCTCCCACAGATGACTGACTGGACATGATTGAGCGATTATAGGATAAAACGACTCAAATCTTCATCCGCTACCAGTTCATCCAGATGATTACCTACGTAATCCGCATCAATTGTAATGGATTGACCGTTAATTTCACTCGCATCATAGGAAATATCTTCCATCAGACGCTCAAGCACGGTGTGTAAACGACGTGCGCCGATGTTTTCGGTGCTTTCGTTAACCTGCCATGCGGCTTCGGCGATGCGACGGATGCCTTCGGTGGTGAACTCGATATTGACGCCTTCAGTGCCCATCAGCGCTTTATACTGCTCGGTCAGCGAAGCACTTGGCTCGGTCAGAATACGTTCGAAGTCTTCGGTGGTCAGCGCCTGCAACTCAACGCGGATCGGCAGACGGCCCTGCAGTTCCGGGATCAGGTCTGACGGGCTGGCGGTCTGGAATGCGCCGGAAGCGATAAACAGAATGTGATCGGTTTTCACCATCCCGTGCTTGGTGGAAACGGTACAGCCTTCCACCAGCGGCAGCAGGTCACGCTGTACACCTTCGCGAGACACGTCCGGGCCGGAGCTTTGGCCGCCGCGTTTACAGATTTTGTCGATCTCGTCGATAAACACGATGCCGTGCTGCTCAACCGCTTCGATCGCTTGTTCTTTCAGCTCTTCCGGGTTCACCAGCTTGGCGGCTTCTTCTTCCACCAGCAGTTTGAAGGCTTCTTTGATCTTCAGCTTGCGTGGTTTCTGCTTTTGGCCGCCGAGGTTCTGGAACATTGACTGCAACTGGTTGGTCATTTCTTCCATGCCAGGAGGAGCCATGATTTCTACGCCCATCGGTGCGGCAGCCAGATCTATCTCAATTTCCTTGTCGTCCAACTGGCCTTCACGCAGTTTCTTGCGGAATGCCTGGCGAGCTGCGGACGGCTCCTGATGCTCTTCCGCCTGGCCCCAGTTGTTCTTGGCCGGTGGGATCAACGCATCAAGGATGCGCTCTTCCGCAAGCTCTTCGGCGCGGGTACGGTTCTTGTCGATGGATTGCAGACGCACCATTTTGATCGCAGCATCGGTCAGATCGCGGATAATAGAATCCACTTCTTTTCCAACGTAGCCCACTTCGGTGAACTTGGTGGCTTCAACCTTGATGAACGGCGCGTTGGCCAGTTTCGCCAGACGGCGGGCGATTTCGGTTTTACCGACGCCGGTCGGGCCGATCATCAGAATGTTCTTGGGGGTGACTTCATGGCGCAGCATCTCGTTGAGCTGCATCCGGCGCCAGCGGTTACGCAGGGCGATGGCAACGGCACGTTTGGCTTTGTTCTGGCCAATGATGTAGCTGTCCAGTTCGCTGACGATCTCGCGCGGGGTCATTTCAGACATAGTATTCGATCCTTACACTTTGGAAGGCAATTCTTCAATGGTGTGGAAATGGTTGGTGTAAATACAGATATCACCGGCGATGTTGAGGGACTTATCAACAATTTCGCGGGCACTCAGCTCGGTATTTTCCAACATCGCGCGGGCGGCTGCCTGGGCGTACGGACCGCCGGAGCCAATCGCAATCAAATCATTTTCAGGCTGGATCACGTCACCGTTGCCGGTGATGATCAGCGAAGAGTTTTCATCCGCTACTGCCAGCAGCGCTTCGAGCTTGCGCAGCATGCGGTCGGTACGCCAGTCTTTCGCTAATTCAACGGCTGCTTTCACCAGGTGACCCTGGTGCATTTCCAGCTTGCGCTCGAACAGCTCAAACAGCGTGAAGGCATCCGCGGTGCCACCGGCAAAACCGGCAATCACTTTGTCGTTATACAGGCGACGCACTTTCTTGACGTTGCCCTTCATTACCGTATTGCCCAAGGTAGCCTGGCCATCGCCACCGATCACTACCTGGCCGTTACGGCGTACGCTTACAATTGTTGTCACGAGCAGACCCTCGTTGAAGACGGAAAGAAGACCTCGCAGTATCTGCTTGCGCAGACACTACGAGGCATATTGAGAGTATAGATGGGGGGGGATTGAAGCTTTTCAACCCCCAACGGAGAGGGGAATGCAGCTTGACATGCCTACGCCCTTCAGGCGCGACAGGGTTTTGTCCGCAGAAGCCCGGCTGTTGTATGGGCCGAGCACCACACGATTCCAGCCGCCGCCGGCGGTGATACGGCTTTCGATACCTTCAAACGCCAGGCGCGCACGCACGGATTCTGCCTGATCGGTTGCGCGGAACGAGCCACACTGCACCATCCACTTTTGCTTCGACTCTGGCTTGGTTTCCTGCTTGGCCGTTTCCTGTGCCACTTCCGGTTTGGTTTCCGGTTTCGGCTGCGGTTTCGGCTCTGGATGTTTAACCTGCACCGGCGGCTGCGTTACCGGCTGCGGCTTGGGTTGTGGCTTCGGCTGAGTCGGCTGCTGTACCGGTGCTGTCGTCACGCCGTTGTTAAACGGGTTACGCGGTTGAGTCACTGGTGGTTGTTGCACCTGCTGCTGACGGCTACGTGCAGCGGCTTGTGAAGGGTCGTTATACGGCACTTCATTGAGCTGTGTCGGGCGTTGTTGCATATCCGCCTGCATTTGATCCAGCAGTTGGCGCTGTTCCGCAGTCAGCTGAGTCTTGGAGTTGGCTTCACCGCCTGCCGTAGGCTCGGTTGGGGTTTGCACGCCAATCTGACGATTCTCCAGCTCTTTGATGTAGCGCCAGCGTTCTTCCGGTTTCGGCGGCAAGCCGTTACCTGGACGAGTGCTGTGCACAGGCAGCAGCGGCGCGTCATCCGGCTTGTTGTGCGTAATGAAATAGAGGCCACCGATAAAGACAACCAGAAGTGCGACGGCCAACGCCAACACGGTTTTGGAAACCTTCGGAGAACTGCGTTTTTTACGGCTGGGGGTTTTACGCTTAGCTCCTGCTGCGCGCCCACGGCTTACATAGTCTTTTTGTGCCACTATTATTCCGCTGTGTCCTGATGAGGGGATAAGTCCGTCATGTTACTGAACCCTAAAATATTTGACTAGCGTTTCGGGGCAGCGGTGCTGCCTCTGATAATCAATTCACTGTCCAATAGCCGGGAGCCGCTTGCCACGGTCTGCCCGTGTAGCTGCTCCAACAGCAATAACATTGCCTGCTGGCCAATCTGGTAGCGCGGTTGAGCCACGGTGGTTAACGGTGGATCGCAATACTGCGCCAGTTTGATGTCGTCAAAGCCGATGATAGAAAGGTCCTGAGGTACCCGCAGCCCCATCTTTTTCGCCTGTGACAGTACACCGATTGCCATTACATCACTGTGGCAGAACACTGCCGTCGGCGGTTTTGGCTGTGCCATCAACGTTGCCAGCGCCTGAGCGCCAGCTTCGTAGGTGAAATCACCCCGGGTAATATAGCTGCTTTCGACGGTAATGCCATTACGGCGTAGCGCCTGAATGTAACCTTGCAGGCGATAATGGCTAAGCGGCATCTGCTCCGGCCCGGCGACACAGGCGATTTGCTGGTGGCCGAGCTGATGTAAATAATGTACGGCTTCGAAGGCGGCGGTCAGGTTATCGATGTGCACTGTCGGCAGTTCCAGCTCCGGAGCAAACTCATTGGCCATCACCATCGGCGGCAGGTTGCGCTGCTCTTCCTTGCTGGCATCGAACGGCAGATTGGAGCCGAGCAGCAGCATGCCATCGATTTGTTTGGTGATGATCAGATTGACGAAGGTGCGTTCCTGCTGGTTTTGCTGTGCGCAGTCGCCAATCAGCACCAGGTAGCCCTGTTGTGCGGCGGTTTGCTCGATCCCCTGGATCACATCGGCGAAAAATGGATCGCAAATGTCGGGGACGATCACCAGGATAGTCCGGGATTCGTTACGCTTGATATTGCGTGAGAGGGCATGAGGAGAATAGCCCACGGCCAGTACGGCCTGTTCCACTTTCTGACGCGTCGGCGTTGACACCTTCTCCGGGTTCATCAGCGCACGCGACACGGTTGCCGTTGAAACGCCCGCCATTTCGGCAACGTCTTTCATGGTTGCCATGGATAATTCTTTCTTGTGTTCCAACGCCTTTCTCCTTGCGTTAGCCCCATGCCAACGCGACGACTTCAGTTTGCTCACAAATTCTTACCGTGCGGTGGTGTTGTTATCATTTAGCGCCATCCGCACTCAAACATT
Organism: Serratia sp. NA_13; assembly: GCF_052691735.1. NCBI lineage: Bacteria > Pseudomonadati > Pseudomonadota > Gammaproteobacteria > Enterobacterales > Yersiniaceae > Serratia > Serratia sp. NA_13. The sequence continues at coordinate 27,860 of NZ_JBQZFV010000014.1, read as the reverse complement.
CCGTCACTGTCCTGCAAGAGGTGACAAAATTGCCTTCGCAGTTATTCTAAACAGAATACGTCCTGCCTTTGTTACCTAATTTGCATAAAAAGTGTGACCTGGGAAGGTTTTTTAGCGTTCGCTCGCAATTTCAAGGGTAAACGTTTGCATTGGATGAACTAAATCGGACTTTTCTGGGTTCAGCTGTCTATCGGATCGATATCCAGCGTCCATTTTACCTTGCGTGCCTGTGGCAGGGTACTGACCAGCGGCAGGGAGCTCTTCATTAACTGTTGCAGTACCCGTCGGGAAGGGTGTTGCAGCAGAAGTTGCCAGCGGAAACGACCGCCGCGTTTTGACTGCAGTGCGGGGACCGGACCCATCACCCACAGCGAGTCGTCCTTCAGCGGGCTGGCTTCCAGTAGATTGCGCAGCTGCTGCAGGAACTGGGGGGCCTGCTGGTTATCGTGATCTTCCGAACGCACGATGATATGGCTGGTATAGGGCGGCAGGAACACGCTGTTGCGCTCCGCCAATGTCTGTTTGGCAAAGGCGTCGTAACCCTGTTGCAGCAGAATTTGCAGCAGCGGGTGTTCCGGGTGGTGTGTCTGCAACAAGACCTCTCCGGGCTTACCGGCACGGCCGGCGCGACCGGAGACCTGGGTATACAGCTGGGCAAAGCGTTCGGCGGAACGGAAGTCGGCCGAGAACAGAGCACCGTCGACATCCAGCAGTGCTACCAGCGTCACATCCGGGAAGTGGTGGCCCTTGGCCAGCATTTGGGTGCCGATCAAAATGCGTGAACCACCGCGGTGAATATCCGCCAGATGCTGTTCCAGCGAGCCTTTGCGGCTGGTGGTGTCGCGATCGATACGGGTGATCGGTGTTTCCGGGAACAGCGGCGCCAGTTCCTGTTCCAACTGTTCGGTACCGACGCCGACCGACACCAGATGAGTAGAGCCGCACTGTGGGCACTGGTGGGGTACCGGACGCTGGCTGTCGCAGTGGTGGCAGCGCAGTTGACGATGATTCTGGTGGAAGGTGTAGTAATGATCGCAACGCTGACACTCGGCGATCCAGCCGCACTCGTGGCACAACAGCGCCGGTGCGTAGCCGCGCCGGTTAAGAAACAGCATTACCTGATTGCCGGCCTTCAAATGGTGCTGCATGCTTTTCAGCAACGGCTGCGACAGGCCAACTTTCAGCGGCAGGCCTTTCAGATCGATCAGGTGCTGCGTTGCCGGTTTGGCGTTGCCTGCACGTTGGGTGAGTTTGAGCTGGCGATATTTACCCAGTTGCACATTGTGAAGTGTTTCCAGCGCCGGGGTGGCGGTGCCCATGACCATCGGGATGTTTTCCTCGCGGGCACGGAATACCGCCAGATCGCGGGCGTGGTAGCGCCAGCCTTCCTGCTGTTTATAAGAGCTGTCGTGTTCTTCGTCGATGATGATCACACCCAGGCGCGAAAACGGCGTAAACAGCGCCGAGCGGGTACCGATAACGATCGCCGCCTCGCCGCTGCGGGCGCGCAGCCAGACTGCCAGCCGTTCACTGTCGTTAAGGCCGGAGTGCAGCACTTCCACCGGGGCGTTGAAACGTTCGCGAAAACGGGCAATGGTCTGCGGTGTCAGGCCGATTTCCGGCACCAGTACCAATGCCTGTTTGCCCTTCGCTAAAATGTTTTCCAGTACGCTGAGATAAACCTCGGTCTTGCCGGAACCCGTGACCCCGGCTAGCAGCCAGGTGGCGAACTGCTCGTCTTCGCTGCGAATGGCACCCACGGCGGTCGCCTGTTCGGTATTCAGCCGCAGCCGTTCACCCAACACTTCAAAGCTGGGCCGCCAGTCCTGCGTCGCCATCGTCTGTGCCCGTAAATCGACCAGCCCCTTGGCACGCAATGCCTGCAAGGCGCTCTCGGTTAACTCCAGTTCACTGACCTGATGGCGATAGACCGGACGTTGCAGCAACGCGGCCAGGGCTTGTTGCTGCTTGGGGGCGCGTTTCAGGCTTTCCGGCAGCGTGGCGCGGCCTTGTTCGGTAGCGAACCACTGCCATAGTGGCGTCGTTTCAGCCGGTTTCCCCTGGCGCAGCAGGATAGGCAATGCGTGGAACAGCACCTCACCGATTGGGTAATGGTAATAGTCGCTGGCCCAACGCAGAATGCGCCACAGGCTGGGGGAGAACAGTGAGGCGTTGTCGAGAACGCTGTCGATGGGTTTGAGCTTGTCCAGTGGCAATTCGCTGGTTTCGCTGCAGCCGGTGACGATGCCGATCGCTCGTTGCTTGCCCCAGGGCACACCTACGCGCGCGCCGACCGCCGGCTGCAGGTCTTGCGGCAGCAGATAGTCGAAGGTGCGGGCGAGGGGGACCGGCAAAGCAACGTGAACAACAGGCATGAGGCCATCCAGAGTGAAAAAAATAGTCCATCAGTTTACACTGCGCATCGGCAAATGTACGGTTCCGATTGCACGGCATTTTTAATTTCTGTATAATTTGCCGCCTTTGGTATAATTCGATACCAAATTCTTTATCAACCACGTGTGGTGTCTGGCGAAACAGGGCTGGATAGCGACACGGCCTTAACTGAGGTTTCCCATGAAACAAGGTATCCACCCAAAATACGAAGAAGTTACTGCTAACTGCTCTTGCGGTAACGTGATCAAAATCCGCTCTACCGTGGGTCACGATCTGAACCTGGACGTTTGTGGTCAATGCCACCCGTTCTACACTGGCAAGCAGCGTGACGTTGCTACCGGTGGCCGCGTTGACCGCTTCAACAAGCGTTTCAGCGTACCAGGCGCTAAGAAATAAGATTTCTTACCGTCAGATGAAAAAGGCGCCTTCGGCGCCTTTTTTCGTTTCTGCCGCCTGCTTTCGCAAGCCGACGAGTCAGTATTCCCAGGTATCGGGATCCACACCCAATTCACGCATCAGCACTTTTGCGGCTTCCGGGATTTCATCGCTGCGTTCTTTGCGCAGGTCTTCATCGTTCGGCAGCGGCTGGCCGGTAAAAGCATGCAGGAATGCTTCGCACAGCAATTCGCTGTTGGTGGCGTGGCGCAGGTTATTCACCTGGCGACGAGTCCGTTCATCGGTGAGGATTTTCAGGACCTTCAGCGGAATGGATACCGTGATTTTTTTTACTTGCTCGCTTTTTTTACCGTGTTCAGCGTAAGGGCTGACATACTCGCCGTTCCACTCAGCCATGGGACACCTTAAAATTGTCAGAAAAATTACAAAATTCTAAAAACCGGCCAATTATGCCCGATCTTCACTGTTCTCACTAAATAAATGTCAATTTTACGCGACCAGGGTCACTGTTTTCTCAGGATCAATAGGTGTCGCCTATGCATTTCGCGTTAACATCGTATCGTCATATCAAACCGGCATAATTTTAGCGAGTATTACCGCTTTGCTCAATCTATACGCAAAGAAGTTTAGATGTCCAGATGTATTGACGTCTATCACCGCTGCGATTAATCTTTAGGTCTCATTCATCCCAATCCCGAGAGCCGAGAGACCCTATGACGCGTAAACCTGCCACGATTGCCGTACGTAGCGGCCTGAACGATGACGAACAGTATGGCTGCGTTGTCCCGCCGATCCACCTTTCCAGCACCTATAATTTTACCGACTTTAACCAGCCTCGTGCTCATGACTATTCGCGTCGCGGTAACCCGACGCGTGACGTGGTCCAGCGCGCGCTGGCAGAACTGGAAGGCGGCGCCGGTGCGGTTATGACCAGCAGCGGGATGTCGGCAATCCACCTGGTGACCACAGTATTCTTGCAACCCGGCGATCTGTTGGTGGCACCGCATGATTGCTACGGCGGCAGCTACCGTTTGTTCGATAGCCTGAGCAAGCGTGGCGCTTACCGCGTGTTGTTTGTCGATCAGGGGAATGAAGAAGCGTTAGCGCAGGCGTTGGCGCAAAAGCCCAAGCTGGTGCTGATTGAAAGCCCCAGCAATCCGCTGCTGCGTGTGGTGGACATTGCGGCGATTTGCGATGCGGCACACGCGGCAGGCGCGCTGACGGTGGTGGACAACACCTTCCTCAGCCCGGCCCTACAGCAGCCGATTGGGCTGGGTGCCGATTTGGTGGTGCATTCTTGTACCAAATACCTCAATGGTCATTCCGACGTGGTGGCCGGCGCGGTTATTGCCAAAGATAAAGATCTGGCGGTGGAATTGGCGTGGTGGGCCAATAATATCGGCGTAACCGGTGGCGCGTTCGACAGCTATTTACTGCTGCGCGGCATGCGCACGCTGTCGCCGCGTATCAAGGCGGCGCAACAAAACGCCGATGCGATTGTCAGTTATTTACAGCAGCAACCCTTGGTGAAAAAGCTGTATCATCCTTCTCTGCCTCAGAACCCTGGGCACGAGATTGCACGTCGTCAGCAACGCGGCTTTGGCGCGATGCTCAGCTTTGAACTGGACGGTGATGAAGCGCTACTGCGTCGTTTTCTGTCTGCTCTTGAGCTCTTTACTCTGGCAGAATCCTTAGGGGGCGTAGAAAGCTTGATCTCGCATGCAGCGACCATGACCCACGCAGGTATGGCGGCAGAAGCCCGTGCGGCGGCCGGTATTTCCGAGAGCCTGCTGCGTATCTCCGTGGGTATTGAAGACAGTGAAGATTTGATGGCCGATCTGGAACGAGCCTTCCAGGCGGCGGCAACGAGGTAAGCATGAATGCAATTGCGGTAGCAGGGCCGGTGAACGGGCGTCAACTACACAAGTTTGGCGGCAGCAGCCTGGCGGACGTGAAGTGTTATCTGCGGGTGGCCGGGATCATGGCCGAATACAGCCAACCGGGTGACATGATGGTGGTATCGGCTGCCGGCAGCACCACCAACCAACTGATTAGCTGGCTGAAGCTCAGTCAAAGCGATCGTCTTTCTGCACATCAGGTTCAGCAGACGCTGCGTCGCTATCATAGCGAATTGATTGGCGGTCTGCTCCCACCGGAAACGGCCGAGCCGTTGATCGCCGAGTTTGTTCAGGATCTGGAGCGTCTGGCGGTGTTGCTGGACGAAAAGCTCGACGACGCCGTATACGCCGAGGTCGTTGGCCACGGTGAGATTTGGTCGGCGCGGCTGATGGCGGCGGTACTGAACAAGTTGGATATGCAGGCCGCCTGGCTGGATGCGCGTGACTTCCTGCGCGCGGAGCGTGCCGCTCAACCCCAAGTTAACGAAGGCCGCTCTTATCCATTGCTGCAACAGTTGCTGGCTCAGCATCCGGGCAAACGCCTGGTGGTAACCGGCTTTATTTCACGCAACGACGCTGGTGAAACCGTGTTGTTGGGGCGTAACGGCAGTGACTATTCCGCTACCCAGGTCGGCGCACTGGCCGGTGCGGAGCGCGTGACCATTTGGAGCGACGTGGCCGGGGTGTACAGCGCCGATCCGCGCAAGGTAAAAGATGCCTGCCTGCTGCCACTGTTGCGTCTGGATGAAGCCAGTGAACTGGCTCGCCTGGCGGCACCGGTGCTGCATACTCGCACCCTGCAGCCGGTGTCCGGCAGTGATATCGATCTGCAACTGCGCTGTAGCTATCAGCCGGAACAAGGCTCAACGCGTATCGAACGCGTGCTGGCTTCCGGTACCGGCGCGAAGATTGTCACCAGCCATGACGACGTCTGTTTGATTGAGCTGAACGTTGCCAGCCAGCATGACTTCAAACTGGCGCAGAAAGAGCTGGATTTGGTACTTAAGCGCGCGCAAATCAAACCGCTGGCGATAGGCATTCATCCTGACCGTAATCTGGTTCAACTGTGCTACACCTCGGAAGTGGTGAACAGCGTGCTGCGAACCTTGCAGGATGCGGCATTACCGGGTGAACTGCGGCTGCGCGAAGGCCTGGCGCTGGTGGCGCTGGTGGGCGCGGGCGTTTGCAAGAACCCTCTGCATAGCCACCGTTTCTATCAACAGTTGAAAGACCAGCCGGTAGAATTTGTCTGGCAGGCCGAAGACGGCATCAGTCTGGTCGCGGTACTGCGTCAGGGGCCGACTGCGTTGCTGATCCAGGGTCTGCACCAGACCCTGTTCCGTGCCGAAAAAAGCATTGGCCTGGTGCTGTTCGGTAAAGGCAACATCGGTGCACGTTGGCTGGAGCTGTTTGCCCGCGAGCAGAAAAATATTTCCGCCCGCAGCGGCTTTGAGTTCAGCCTGGCGGGCGTGGTAGACAGCCGTCGCAGCCTGCTCAATTACGATGGGCTGGATGCCAGTCGCGCCCTGGCGTTCTTTGAGGACGAAGCACAGGAGCTGGACGAAGAGTCCTTGTTCCTGTGGATGCGTGCGCATCCGTTCGACGATCTGGTGGTGCTAGACGTGACCGCCAGTGAGGAACTGGCCGAACAGTATCTGGATTTCGCCAGCTATGGCTTCCATGTGATCAGCGCCAACAAGCTGGCGGGCGCATCTTGCAGCGATAATTATCGCCAAATCCGTGATGCCTTCGCCAAAACCGGCCGTCACTGGCTGTATAACGCGACCGTCGGTGCCGGTCTGCCGGTCAACCATACGGTGCGCGATCTGCGTGACAGTGGCGACAGCATTCTGGCGATCAGCGGTATCTTTTCCGGTACGCTTTCCTGGCTGTTCCTGCAGTTTGACGGCACGGTGCCGTTCACCGAGCTGGTAGATCAGGCCTGGCAGCAGGGGCTGACAGAACCGGATCCGCGGGTCGATCTCTCCGGCCAGGATGTGATGCGCAAGCTGGTGATCCTGGCGCGCGAAGCGGGCTACGATATTGAACCGAATCAGGTGCGAGTCGAATCGCTGGTGCCTGTGGGGGCCGAGCAGGGCTCCGTCGATCAGTTCTTCGAAAACGGCGATGCGTTGAACCAGCAGATGCTGCAACGTTTTGAGGCTGCCAGTGAAATGGGGTTGGTGTTGCGCCACGTGGCGCGTTTCGATGCCAACGGTAAGGCACGTGTCGGCGTTGAAGCGGTACGGCCTGAACATCCGCTTGCATCATTGCTGCCGTGCGATAACGTGTTCGCTATCGAAAGCCGCTGGTACCGCGACAACCCACTGGTGATCCGCGGGCCGGGTGCCGGGCGCGACGTCACTGCCGGTGCGATCCAGTCCGACCTTAACCGTCTGGCGCAACTGCTTTAATTGTCTTGTGGGCGCGCATCCGTCGCGCCCTTCGTTTTTCCTGCCATAATTCTTCTTAATCTGAACGTGAAGTTCTTTCTCTTAACGGGTGAGGATTAATCATCTTATTCCCCTCAGTTTCCTGTTGACTCTTTAGTCAACATACGGCATTTTCTATCTAGACGTCTAAACGTATAGACGCTTAATAAGATAAAGCAAAACAGTGATCGATAAGAGGCGGACAGGGTATGAGTTTTTTTCACGCAAACCAGCGGGAAGCGCTGAATCAGAGTCTGGCAGAGTTAAACGGCCAGATTAACGTATCATTCGAGTTCTTCCCGCCGCGCACCAGCGAGATGGAAGACACCCTGTGGCACTCCATTGATCGTCTGAGCAGCCTGAAACCTAAATTTGTCTCTGTGACCTATGGTGCAAACTCCGGCGAGCGCGATCGCACCCACAGTATTATCAAAGGGATAAAGGAGCGTACCGGTCTGGAGGCGGCACCGCACCTGACCTGCATCGACGCCAGCCCGGCTCAGCTGCGTGAGATAGCCACCGACTACTGGAACAGTGGCATTCGCCATATCGTGGCACTGCGTGGCGACCTGCCACCGGGCGGCGGTAAGCCTGATATGTACGCCACCGATCTGGTGGCCTTGCTGAAAGGCGTCGGCGATTTTGATATTTCGGTGGCAGCCTACCCTGAAGTGCATCCGGAAGCCAAAAGTCCGCAGGCGGATCTGATTAACCTGAAGCGTAAAATCGATGCCGGTGCCAACCGCGCGATTACCCAGTTCTTCTTTGATGTGGAAAGCTACCTGCGTTTTCGTGACCGCTGCGTGGCGACCGGCATTGACGTGGAAATCGTGCCGGGCATTCTGCCGGTGTCCAACTTCAAGCAGTTGCAGCGTTTTGCCACTATGACTAACGTGCGTGTGCCGAGCTGGATGACCAGCATGTTTGAAGGGCTGGACGACGATGCCGAAACCCGCAAAATGGTCGGTGCCAATATCGCGATGGATATGGTGAAAATTCTCAGCCGCGAAGGGGTGAAAGACTTCCACTTCTATACGCTCAATCGCGCCGAGATGAGTTACGCCATTTGCCATACGTTGGGCGTGCGCCCGGCGGTGATTGCCTAATTTTATTGATGAATGATGAAAAGGGCGCTGTGTAATGACAGCGCCCTTTTTATTGGAGAAAAAACGGCCCCTGTGGACAGGCGCCTTTTTTTACAACGCTCAACCTAGCCGGTGTTACGCATCCCGGCGGCGACGCCGGCAATGGTCACCATCAGCGCTTGCTCAACGCGGGCATCCGGCTGTTCCTGCTGACGTGAACGGTGTAGCAGTTCGGCCTGTAGCACGTTCAGCGGATCGGTATACACGTTACGCAGCGCAATGGATTCGGCGATCCACGGCAGGTCTTCCATCAGGTGCGCATCATTGGCGATGGTCAACACCACCTTGATGTCGCTTGCCAACTGGTCGCGCAATTGCTGGCCTAGTGGCCACAGCGATTTGTCGACCAGACGCTGATCGTAGTATTCCGCCAACCACAGGTCGGCCTTGGCGAACACCATTTCCAACATCGCGATGCGGGTGGAGAAGAATGGCCAGTCGCGGCACATGGCTTCCAGTTGATCTTGCTTGCCAGCTTTCACCGCCTCTTGCAAACCGGCACCGGCACCCAGCCAGGCCGGCAGCATCAGGCGGTTCTGCGTCCAGGCGAAGATCCATGGAATGGCGCGCAGGCTCTCAACGCCGCCGTTTGGCTTGCGTTTGGCCGGACGCGAACCCAGCGGCAACTTGCCCAGCTCCAGTTCCGGCGTCGCAGCGCGGAAGTACGGCACGAATTCCGGATTTTCACGCACGTAACCACGATACATTTTACATGAGGTGTCTGACAGGTCATCCATCAGCGCACGCCACTCTTTTTTCGGCTCTGGCGGCGGCAGCAGGTTGGCTTCCAGGATGGCACCGGCATACAGCGCCAGGCTGCTGATGGTGACTTCCGGCAGACCGAATTTGAAGCGGATCATCTCGCCCTGCTCGGTGACGCGCAGACCGCCTTTCAGGCTGCCCGGCGGTTGTGACAGCAGTGCCGCATGCGCAGGTGCGCCGCCGCGGCCAATCGAACCGCCACGGCCGTGGAACAGAGTCAGCGCCACGCCGGCTTTTTCACAGGTTTTGATCAGTGCGTCTTGCGCGCGGTACTGCGCCCAGGAGGCGGCCATCACCCCGGCGTCTTTCGCCGAGTCGGAATAGCCAATCATCACCATTTGTTTGCCCTGGATAAAGCCGCGGTACCAGTCAATATTCAGCAACTGGGTCATCACGTCGTCGGCATTGTTCAGGTCGTCGAGGGTTTCGAACAACGGGGCCACCGGCAGGGCGAACGGGCAGCCTGCTTCTTTCAGCAACAGGTGAACCGCCAGCACGTCAGAAGGCGTACGTGCCATGGAAATCACGTAGGCGGCAATCGAACCCTGCGGCGCTTCGGCAATGACCCGACAGGTTTCCAGCACTTCCAGGGTGTCGGCACTCGGCTCCCATTTTAGCGGCACCAGCGGGCGTTTGGAGTTCAGTTCGCGGATCAGGAACGCCTGCTTGTCGGCTTCCGACCAGCTTTCGTAATCGCCCAGCCCCAGATAACGGGTCAGCTCGGCAATGGCCTCGGTATGGCGAGTGCTTTCCTGACGTACGTCGATACGTACCAGCGGCACGCCAAAGCAGCGCACGCGACGCAGGGTATCGAGCAACTGGCCATTGGCGATGATGCTCATGCCGCAGGCCTGCAGCGACTGGTAACAGGCGAACAGCGGTTCCCACAGCTGTTCGTTATTCACCAGCAGGTCGTGTGGTTTCAGTACGCGCTCACCCTTCAGGCGACCTTCCAGATAAGCCTGAGAGTTCATCAACTGGCTGCGCAATTGCTTCATGATCTCTCGGTACGGCTCTTGCACTTCATCGCCACCGGCCCGTGCGCGGAGTTCCGGAGTACATTCGGTCATCGACAGCTCGGAGACCAGCACCTGAATGTCGCGGGTGAACAGGTCGCAGGCCTTCCAACGGCTGAGTAGCAGCACGTGGCGGGTGATTTCAGCCGTCACGTTAGGGTTACCGTCGCGGTCACCGCCCATCCAGGAGGTGAAACGTACCGGCACTGCTTCCGCCGGTAGGCTGTAATCGATGGAGTTTTCCAACTGTTCGTTGAATTCGCGCAGGAAGGCAGGCACCCCTTCCCACAAGCTGTTTTCCACTACCGCAAAGCCCCATTTGGCTTCGTCGATAGGGGAGGGACGATGTTTGCGGATCTCGTCGGTATGCCAGGACTGGGCGACCAATTGGCGCAGGCGGCGCATGATCTTGTTGCGCTCGTAGTCGGCCAGATCGTTATGGTCGAGTTGGCTGAGGCAGGTGTTGACCTCAACCAGCTTGTGGATCAGGGTGCGGCGGGTGATTTCCGTCGGGTGTGCGGTCAGCACCAGTTCGATGGAAAGCTGGGATACCGCATTTTGCAGCTCTTTGGTGTTGAGCTTTTTGTCTTTCAGCCGGGTGAACAACTGCGCCAGCGCTTCCGGGTTGCTGGCGGCTTCGCCATTGGGCGAAATGCTGTGGTACTGCTCGGCGACGTTGGTCAGATTAAGGAACTGGCTGAAGGCGCGCGCGACCGGCAGCAACTCGTCGTTGGACAGGTTCTGCAAGGTGGAAAGCAGCTCCTGACGGTGAGCCTCGTTGCCGGCACGTGAAGATTTGGAAAGCTTACGGATAGTTTCAACGCGATCGAGAATATGCTCGCCCAGCGCTTCTTTGATGGTATCGCCGAGCAATTTGCCGAGCATACTGACATTACTTCGCATTGCCGAATATTGTTCGTTCATATAACCCCTGACCCAGTTCTGTATGATTTTTATCTTGTAAGTAAATTTCACGTGTCAGGCAAACTGCACCTGTTTCATCTCGCCACGTTCCTGTCCAATGGTCAATTGACACTATTTTTAGCAAAAAAACATCAAAATCGGCGCATTTTCTGAAATTTAATTACGGTGCGCCGGTTATCAGTCTGGCTTATTTCATTGTTTTGCTATTTCTTAATAGGTAGGGAGATGATAAGTCATTAACCCTACCTTGTTTGAGGTTTATTGGCGACAAAAGTGGCTGACCAACTGACCCAGCAGCTTGCGTGTCGGTTCGATAAAGCCGGTATCTATGTATTCGTCCGGTTGATGCGCCTGGTCGATAGAGCCGGGACCCAACACCAGCGTCGGGCAGACCTGCTGGACGAACGGGGCCTCAGTGCAATAGTTGACCACCTGCGTGCGGGTGCCCAGCAGTTTCTCAATCACCGCCACCATATGGTGATCGGTCGGACACTCATAACCCGGTACCGAGGCATGCAGCTCCTCAATGCTCAGGCGGCCCGGCCAGCGCTGGCTTATCGGCTCCAGCGTTTGCTGCATCAGTTCGTTAATGTTGTCGAGCGTCATGCCCGGCAACGGGCGGATATCCAGATGCAGTTCGCAACAGGCGCAGATACGGTTGGCCGCATCCCCTCCGCTGATATGACCGAAGTTCATTGTCGGGTAGGGCACGGCAAAGGCCGGGTTATTAAAGCGTTCTTGCAGCGTTTTGCGTAGCTCCATCAGGCGGCCGATGGTTTCATGCATCAGGTCGATAGCGTTCACGCCGCGCGCCGGGTCGCTCGAGTGGCCGGATTGGCCGACAATGCGAATGGCGTTGGCTATGTGGCCTTTGTGCGCGCGTACCGGCTGCAGCGAGGTTGGTTCACCGATAATGGCGAAGTCCGGACGGATGCTGGTCGAGGCGGCGAAATAACGTGCGCCGGCCATCGTCGTTTCTTCATCTGCGGTGGCCAGAATGTATAAAGGCTTGGTCAGTTGGCTGGCGTCGATGTCGCGCACCGCATCCAGAATAAAGGCAAAGAAGCCTTTCATATCGGCAGTGCCCAGACCATACAGTTTATTGTCGTGTTCGGTCAGGGTGAAAGGGTCGCGCGTCCAGCGGCCTTCATCATAAGGCACGGTGTCGGTGTGGCCCGCCAGCAGCAGGCCGCCGCTGCCTTCACCGATACTGGCCAGCAGGTTGAATTTGTTGCGGCTATCCGGCACCGGCTGCACGTCGACGCGAAAGCCCAAATCGGCAAACCAGCCGGCCAGCAAGTTGATTAACGCTTCATTACTCTGATCGAGGGCGCCATCGGTGGCGCTGATCGACGGAGTGGCGATCAACGCCCGGTACAGCTCAATAAATGGAGGTAATTTCATCTTCACTGTTGACAGCCTTTGGTTAGGTTGGTATCAATATTCATGCATTTATTGTGAATAAAAATACAATAAGCTGGAGCGTAAGGGAACCCGATTCCCGGATGATTATAAAAACATCAACGCTCGACCTCGTGGGTGAACGGCAAAACAACGCTGGTGAGCCTGGAAACCTGAGTCGAATACGACCAAACGCAAGTCTAGAAGGTGAAAGGCCCCATGTTGAATACGCTGATTGTCGGTGCCAGCGGTTATGCCGGAGCAGAGCTCACGGCGTACCTTAATCGTCACCCACACATGAACATAACCGCTTTAGCGGTTTCAGCGCAAAGTGCAGATGCAGGAAAATTGCTTTCCGATTTGCACCCCCAGTTAAAAGGCATTGTCGATCTCCCCTTGCAGCCGCTGGTTGACGTAGCCGCCGCCGCTGTTGGTATCGACGTAGTGTTCCTGGCGACGGCACACGAGGTCAGCCACGATATCGCGCCGGCATTCCTGGCCGCAGGTTGCGTGGTGTTTGACCTGTCCGGCGCATTCCGCGTGAAAGATACTGCCTTCTACAGCCAATATTACGGTTTTGAACATCAGCATGCTGACCTGCTGGAGCAGGCGGTGTATGGCCTGGCGGAATGGCAGAGCGACAAAATTAAACAGGCGCAGTTGATCGCCGTACCGGGCTGCTACCCGACGGCAGCGCAGCTGGCTTTGAAACCCTTGATCGAGAAGCAACTGTTGAACCTTGACCAATGGCCGGTGATCAATGCCACCAGTGGCGTCAGCGGTGCGGGCCGCAAGGCCAGCGTCACCACCAGTTTTTGTGAGGTGAGTTTGCAGCCGTACGGCATTTTCAATCACCGTCACCAGCCGGAAATCGTCGCGCATCTGGGCGTGCCGGTCATCTTCACGCCACATTTGGGTAACTTCCCGCGTGGTATTCTCGAAACCATCACCTGTCGCCTGAAAGCCGGCGTGACCGCGCAGGATGTGGCTGCCGTTTATCACGCCGCCTATGACGACAAACCGCTGGTGCGGCTGTATGACCAGGGCGTACCGGCGTTGAAGTCCGTCGTCGGGCTGCCGTTCTGCGACATCGGCTTTGCCGTACAGGGTGAACACCTGATCGCCGTAGCGGCGGAAGACAACCTGTTGAAAGGCGCGGCCGCTCAGGCGGTGCAATGCCTGAATATCCGTTTTGGGTTCCCTGAAACCCAGTCATTACTTTAATAAATTACCAGCGTGGGATGTATACAGCGATGAACCCGTTAATTATCAAGTTAGGTGGCGTGTTATTAGACAGTGAAGAGGCGCTGGAGCGTTTGTTTACCGCGCTGGACAGCTACCGTCAGCAGCATCAGCGCCCGTTGGTGATTGTCCATGGCGGTGGTTGCCTGGTGGATGAGCTGATGAAAAAGCTTTCCCTGCCGGTGGTGAAGAAGAATGGCCTGCGGGTGACCCCGGCCGATCAGATTGACATTATTACTGGCGCGCTGGCCGGCACCGCCAACAAAACCTTGCTGGCGTGGGCCATCAAGCACCAGATTAACGCGGTTGGCCTGAGCCTGGCAGACGGCGGCAGCGTCACAGTCACCCCTCTGGATCCGGCGCTGGGCCACGTGGGGAATGCGCAACCGGGCTCCCCGCTGCTGCTCAATACCCTGCTGGCTGCCGGTTACCTGCCGGTGATCAGTTCCATCGGTATCACCGCCGATGGGCAGTTAATGAATGTGAACGCCGATCAGGCGGCGACGGCTCTGGCCGCCACCCTGGGTGCGGATTTGATCCTGCTGTCGGATGTCAGTGGCATCCTCGATGGAAAAGGACAACGCATCGCAGAAATGACGGCGCAAAAAGCGGAACAACTGATTGCCCAGGGCATCATCACTGATGGTATGGTGGTGAAGGTGAATGCGGCGCTCGATGCGGCCCGCACCCTCGGTCGCCCGGTAGATATCGCCAGTTGGCGCCATGCCGATCAGCTTCCTGCACTGTTTAACGGCGTGTCAATTGGCACCCGGATCCTCGCTTAAATTTAGAATTAAAAAGGAAAAGACCATGCAAAACCAAGGCATCAAAAAAATCGTTCTGGCGTACTCTGGCGGTCTGGATACTTCGGCCATCATTCCCTGGCTGAAAGAAAACTACGGCGGCTGCGAAGTGGTAGCCTTCGTGGCGGATATCGGCCAGGAGCGCGGCGATCTGGAAGGTGTGGAGCAAAAAGCCCTGCAATCCGGTGCCTCTGAGTGTCACGTGGTTGATCTGCGTGAAGAATTCATCCGTGACTACGTTTACCCGGTACTGCAGACCGGCGCCCTGTATGAAGGCAGCTATCTGCTGGGTACCTCCATGGCGCGCCCGATTATCGCTAAAGCACAGGTTGAACTGGCGCTGAAAGTCGGTGCTGACGCGCTGTGCCACGGCGCAACCGGTAAAGGTAACGACCAGGTGCGTTTCGAAACCACTTATACCGCACTGGCCCCACATCTGAAAGTGGTTGCCCCTTGGCGTGAGTGGAACCTGCGTTCCCGTGAAGCGCTGCTGGACTACCTGAAAGAGCGCAACATCCCAACCACTGCATCGCTGGAAAAAATCTATAGCCGTGACGAGAATGCCTGGCACATCTCTACCGAAGGCGGCGTGCTGGAAAGCCCGTGGAATGCACCGAACAAAGACTGCTGGGTCTGGACTGTAGATCCGCAGGAAGCGCCGGATCAGCCTGAGCAAGTGACCATCACCGTAGAGAAAGGCTGCGTAGTGGCGGTTAACGGTGAGGCGCTGAGCCCGTACAAATGTCTGGAAACCCTGAACTTGCTGGGTGCCAAGCATGGCGTGGGCCGTATTGATATCGTGGAAAACCGTCTGGTGGGCATCAAATCCCGCGGTTGCTACGAAACCCCGGGCGGCACCATCATGGTGGCGGCACTGCGTGGCGTTGAGCAACTGGTTCTGGATCGCGACAGTTTCAAATGGCGTGAGCAACTGGGCCTGGAAATGTCTTACGTGGTGTACGATGGCCGCTGGTTTGCTCCGCTGCGTCGTTCACTGCAGGCCTCCGCCGAAGCGCTGGCCGAAGAAGTTAACGGTGAAGTGGTGTTGCAGCTGTATAAAGGCCAGGTGACGGCGATTCAGAAGAAATCCGCCAACAGCCTGTACTCCGAAGAGTTCGCGACCTTCGGCGAAGACGAAGTTTACGATCACAGCCACGCGGGCGGTTTTATCCGTCTGTTCTCACTCTCTTCACGCATTCGCGCGCTGAACGAGAAAAAGAATAAATAATCGATTGGCGTGACTCTGCCAGGGCGCAGCAGGCTGCGCCCTGGCGTATAAAATTTATACCCGTCATAATTCGAGTTGCAGCCAACACATCTGCAGCTCGAAGTATGACGGGTACAGGAGTAAAGATATGGCACTTTGGGGCGGACGGTTCACTCAGGCGGCAGATCAGCGGTTCAAGCAATTAAACGATTCTTTGCGCTTCGATTATCGTCTGGCGGAACAGGACATTGTGGGTTCTGTGGCCTGGTCGAAAGCGCTGGTCACCGTCAACGTATTGACGGCCACCGAGCAACAGCAGCTTGAGCAGGCGTTGAATGGGCTGTTGGCGGAAGTGCAGGCCGATCCGCAGGCGATTGTCAGCAGCGATGCAGAAGATATTCATAGCTGGGTGGAGCAGAAGCTGATCGACCAAGTCGGCGATCTGGGCAAAAAATTGCATACCGGCCGTAGCCGTAACGATCAGGTCGCGACCGATTTGAAGTTGTGGTGTAAACAGCAGGTCGGCGATTTGCATCAGGCCATTGTGCAACTGCAACAGGCGCTGGTGGAAACTGCCGAAGCCAATCAGGACGCAGTGATGCCGGGCTATACCCACCTGCAGCGTGCGCAGCCAGTGACCTTTGCACACTGGTGTTTGGCCTATGTTGAAATGCTGGCACGTGACGAAAGCCGTCTGCAGGACACGCTGAAACGCCTGGATGTCAGCCCGCTGGGCAGCGGCGCACTGGCTGGTACCGCCTATCCGATCGACCGTGAACAACTGGCCGGTTGGCTGGGTTTTGCTTCGGCAACCCGTAATAGTCTCGACAGCGTTTCCGACCGCGACCACGTGCTGGAGCTGTTATCCAATGCTTCTATCAGCATGGTGCACCTGTCGCGCTTCGCCGAAGATCTGATTTTCTTCAACAGCGGCGAAGCTACATTTGTCGATCTGTCTGACCGTGTGACTTCCGGCTCTTCGCTGATGCCGCAGAAGAAAAACCCGGATGCGCTGGAGCTGATCCGTGGCAAATGTGGCCGCGTGCAGGGTGCATTGACCGGCATGATGATGACGTTGAAAGGCCTGCCGTTGGCATATAACAAAGACATGCAGGAAGACAAGGAAGGGCTGTTCGACGCGCTTGATACCTGGATGGATTGCTTGCAGATGGCTGCGCTGGTGCTGGATGGCATCCAGGTGAAACGTCCGCGTTGTAAAGAAGCGGCGGAGCAGGGTTACGCCAACTCGACCGAACTGGCGGACTATCTGGTCGCCAAAGGCGTGCCGTTCCGTGAGGCGCACCATATCGTCGGTGAAGCGGTCGTAGAGGCGATCCGCCAGGGTAAGGCGCTGGAAGCCCTGCCGTTGACTGATTTGCAGAAGTTCAGTGCGGTGATTGGTGACGACGTGTACCCGATTCTGGCGCTGCAATCTTGCCTGGACAAGCGTTCGGCCAAGGGCGGGGTTTCTCCTCAACAGGTCGCCAGCGCAATCGCCGAAGCGAAACAGCGGTTGTTTTAAGCTAGGTTAGTCCGTTCATAAGGGCGCGGTTCACAGTGTGAGCCGCGCTTTTTTTATGATGGTTTACTCGCCCGGGCAGCGTTGGCAACGTTCGACCTCGGCCTCGCCCAGTTTTAGTTTGGCCTGCAGATCGCGCAGTGCGGTGCGCAGGCCTTCTTCGATCACTGGATGGTAAAACGGCATGTCCAGCATCTGATTAATGGTCATTTGCTGTTGATGCGCCCAGGCCAGCAGGTGAGCGATATGTTCAACGTCCGGCCCCATCATTTCCGCCCCCAGGAAACGCCCGGTGCCTTGTTCGCCGTAGACATGCAGGAGGCCTTTATTACGCAGCATCACGCGCGAGCGTCCCTGATTCTCGAACGAAACCTCGCCGACTTCGAAGCAGCCGCAAGCACTGAATTTCTCGCTCAGTTCGCGGAAGGTCGAACCGACCATGGCGATCTGCGGATCGGAAAATACGACCGAAATCGCGCTGCGGCGCAGGCCTGGGGTGATTTCCGGGAAGCTGCCGGCGTTGGTCCCGGCAATGCGTGCCTGATCGCTGGCCTCGTGCAGCAGCGGGAGTTGGTTGCTGGCGTCGCCGGCGATGAAGATATGCGGCACGTTGGTTTGCATGGTCGAACGATCGGCCAGTGGCACGCCTCGGGTGTCGAGTTTGAGGCCGGTGTTTTCCAGGCCCAGTTTATCGACGTTCGGCCTGCGGCCGGTGGCGGCCAGTACGTAATCCACCATGATTTCCTGCGGCCGACCCTGCGGATCCTGATAGCGGATAAACACTTTGTCGCCTTCGCGCTGCATTATCTCGACTTTCACGTCGGCATCCAGATAAAACTCTTCGCCCAGGGTTTTGGCGGCATAGCTGCGTACTGCACCGTCGGTTAATGGGCCGACGGCGCCGCCGACGCCAAACACCTTGGTGTCGACGCCCAGACGGTGTAATGCCTGACCCAGCTCCAGGCCAATCACACCTGGCCCGAATACCGCCACCGACTGCGGTAAATCATCCCAGTTGAAGACGTCGTCATTGACGATCAGTCGGTCACCCAGTGCATTCCAGGGCGCGGGCCAGCTTGGGCGGGAACCGGTGGCGATAACAATGCGCTGTGCCACGATACGCGTATGTTCATCCACCTGCAGGGTGTTGTCGTCGATAAAACGGGCGTAGCCGCTAATTTTTTCGGTCGCCGGGATCTCGTCGACACCTTCCAGCACAAAGCCGACGAAGCGGTCGCGTTCGCGTTTGACGCGGTCCATTACTTCACGACCATTAATGGTGGTTTTGTCCGCGGGATACACGCCAAAGCCCGGCGCCCGCTCGATTTGATGTACCGCCTCGGCGGCGGCGATCAGTAATTTGGATGGCATGCAGCCAACGCGTGCACAGGTAGTGCCGTAGGCCCCGCCTTCAATCATGACTACACTGGGGGTCGAAAGCTTGGCGGCGCGATAGGCGCCCAGACCGGCGGTGCCGCCACCGATGACGGCGACGTCAACATTCAACAGTTTCATATCCGCTCCTGAAAGCTAAAAAAAGGGCGGGCCATCGCCCGCCAAAAGTTCACATTGGTTTTGTTATTACTTATAAATAAATCAGGCTGACAGGAAGCTTTCCAGGTCATCGCTACCGCCAATATGACGGCCGCCGATGAACACCTGCGGTACCGTGGCACGGCCGCTGACGGCGCGCAGGCTGACGGTAGTCGCGTCCTGACCCAGTACGATCTCTTCATACTGGATGCCACGATCCTGAAGCATTTGTTTGGCTTTGGCGCAGAACGGGCAGCCCGGCTTGGTAAACAGCGAAACCGACTCCTGCACTTTGAATTCTGGTGCCAGGTATTTCAGCATGGTATCGGCGTCAGACACTTCAAACGGGTCGCCCGGTTTGTTGGGCTCGACGAACATTTTCTCTACTACGCCATTACGCACCAGCATCGAGTAACGCCATGAGCGTGGGCCGAAACCCAGATCGGCTTTCTCGACCAGCATGTTCATGCCTTTGGTGAATTCACCGTTGCCGTCCGGCACGAAGGTGATGTTTTCGGCATGTTGATCGGCTTTCCAGGCGTTCATCACGAAGGTGTCGTTCACCGAAACGCATAGAATGCTGTCAACGCCGTGCTGCTTGAATACGCTGGACAGTTCGTTGTAGCGCGGCAGGTGGCTGGAAGAGCAGGTCGGAGTGAAGGCACCTGGCAGCGAAAACACGATGACGGTTTTATCTTTAAACAGATCGTTGGTAGTCACATCGATCCATCGGTCACCCTGGCGGGTGTGGAAGGTGACCTGGGGAACTTTTTTGCCTTCTTGACTGGTAAACATGAATTAACCCCTTAATTAGGAAAAATAATTTTTAGCTTTCAGCGTTATGCCGCTTTGATTGGACACATTATTGCCGCCGGGGGGTTGATAGATCTAATCGCTCATTGCTATCTTATCTATCGCCATGAGCTATCGTGGCCTGGAGGGAAACAATGAATATTCGTGATTTAGAGTACCTGGTCGCCTTGGCCGAGCATCGGCATTTCCGCCGTGCCGCCGATTCATGCCATGTTAGCCAACCCACGCTGAGTGGGCAGATCCGCAAGCTGGAAGACGAACTGGGTGTGATGTTGCTCGAGCGCACCAGCCGCAAGGTGTTATTCACCCAGGCGGGCCTGTTGCTGGTGGAGCAGGCGCGTACCGTGCTGCGCGAAGTCAAAGTTCTGAAAGAGATGGCCAGCCAACAGGGCGAAGCCATGTCCGGGCCGTTGCATATCGGCCTGATCCCGACCGTCGGGCCTTATTTGCTGCCGCAGATCATCCCTACGCTGCACAAAACCTTTCCCAAGCTGGAAATGTACCTGCATGAGGCGCAAACCCAACAGCTGCTGGCGCAACTCGACAGCGGCAAACTGGACTGTGCGATCCTGGCGTTGGTGAAGGAAACCGAAGCCTTTATCGAAGTACCGTTGTTTGATGAGCCAATGAAGCTGGCGGTGTACTCCGATCATCCATGGTCGCAGCGCGACCGCGTGGCGATGCCGGATTTGGCAGGGGAAAAACTGCTGATGCTGGAAGATGGTCATTGCTTGCGCGATCAGGCAATGGGCTTTTGCTTCCAGGCCGGTGCCGACGAGGATACCCATTTCCGGGCGACCAGCCTGGAAACGCTGCGCAATATGGTTGCGGCGGGCAGTGGTATTACGTTGTTGCCTTCATTGGCGGTACCGCCACAGCGTGAGCGTGATGGTGTGTGCTATCTCGACTGCTATAAACCTGAACCCAAGCGCACCATTGCGCTGGTGTACCGCCCCGGCTCCCCATTGCGCAGTCGTTATGAGCAATTGGCCGAGGCGATCCGCGAGCATATGCAAAACTACCTGGGCACCACGCTAAAACAGGCGGTTTAAGCCGTTCAGCGCTGCTACCCGGTAGGCTTCGGCCATGGTCGGATAGTTGAAGGTCGTATTAACGAAATACTCGATAGTATTGCCTTCACCTTTCTGTTCCATGATCGCCTGACCGATGTGAATGATCTCCGCCGCACGCTCACCGAAGCAGTGGATCCCGAGGATCTGCAGGGTGTCGCGATGGAACAGGATCTTCAGGCTGCCGACGTTCATCCCGGCAATCTGCGCACGCGCCAGATGTTTGAACTGGGCGCGGCCCACTTCATACGGCACTTTCATCGCCGTCAGTTCCTGCTCGGTTTTACCGACGGAGCTGATTTCCGGAATGGTGTAGATACCGGTTGGGATGTCTTCAATCAGATGCCCGCTGGCTTCACCGGAGGCAATTGCCTGCGCAGCAATACGGCCCTGATCGTAAGCGGCAGATGCCAGGCTCGGATAACCAATCACGTCACCCACGGCATAAATGTGCGACAGCGCTGTCTGGTACATACTGTTCACTTTCAGCAGGCCACGGCTGTCTGATTCCAGACCGACGTTCTCCAGCCCCAGTGAGTCCGTGTTACCGGTACGGCCGTTGGCATACAGCAGGCAGTCCGCTTTCACTTTCTTGCCGGATTTTAGGTGAACAATCACGCCGTCGTCGGTGCCTTCGATCTTCTCGAACTCTTCGTTGTGACGGATCACCACGCCGTTGTTCCAGAAGTGGTAAGACAATGAGTCCGACATTTCCTGGTCGAGGAACGCCAGCAGGCGATCGCGGGTGTTAATCAGATCGACCTTCACGTTCAGACCACGGAAGATAGACGCATATTCGCAGCCGATAACCCCGGCACCGTAAATGATCACGTGGCGCGGTTCGTGGTTCAGTTCGAGGATTGAATCGCTGTTGTAAATGCGCGGATGGTTAAAATCGACGCTTGACGGGTTGTAAGGGCGCGAGCCGCAGGCGATAACGATATGATCGGCACGGATGGTGTCCTGGGTACCGTCCATATAGCTGACGCTGACGGTGTTGGCGTCGATAAAGCGTGCATCGCCGGCAAACAGTTTGCATTGGTTACGCTCATAGAATCCCTGGCGCATCCGGGTTTGCTGGTTAATCACGTTATCGGCATGGCGCAAAATATCAGGGAATGTCGCGCTGAGCGTGCGTGAGTTGTTATAAAGCGGGTTCTGGTTGAATTCGATAATGCGGCTAACGGCGTGGCGGAGGGCTTTGGACGGGATGGTACCCCAGTGGGTACATCCGCCGCCTACGTTATTGTACCGTTCGATAACGGCCACGCGGGCGCCCTGTTTCACCAACCCCATAGCGGCACCTTCACCACCAGGGCCCGAGCCAATAACTATGGCATCAAATTGATAGTGCTGTTGCATAGGGGAGAGACCTGTCTTATACAAAATTACAACGGTATCTTAACATCATAGCGCTGAGTGCCCAATCACCATTAGGCTTTTTGAGGCAAAGTACAAATGGTGCAGGCGGAAACTGTGACAGGACGCGTTTGTATAAATGCTGTTGCAATAAAATTTGCTATATTGCCGGGTCTACGGCGTTAGACTGACAAAATGGATCTTATCTGGATATGCATATGGGCGTCAGAGCACAACAAAAAGAACGGACTCGTCGTTCCCTTATCGAGGCAGCCTTCAGCCAGCTAAGTGCCGAACGCAGCTTCGCCAGCCTGAGCCTGCGTGAAGTCTCGCGTGAAGCGGGCATCGCACCGACGTCATTCTACCGCCACTTTCGTGACGTGGATGAGTTGGGGCTGACCATGGTTGATGAGAGCGGTCTGATGCTGCGGCAACTGATGCGTCAGGCGCGTCAGCGTATTGCCAAGGGCGGCAGCGTGATCCGCACCTCTGTCTCCACCTTTATGGAGTTTATCGGCAATAATCCCAACGCCTTCCGCCTGCTGCTGCGTGAACGCTCCGGTACTTCATCGGCCTTCCGTGCGGCGGTAGCGCGTGAGATCCAACATTTTATCGCCGAACTGGCAGATTACCTCGAGCTGGAAAACCATATGCCGCGCAGTTTTACCGAAGCGCAGGCGGAAGCCATGGTGACCATCGTCTTCAGCGCCGGTGCTGAAGCGCTGGATATCGATATCGAACAACGGCGTCGTCTTGAGGAACGTTTAGTGCTGCAACTGCGGATGATTTCCAAAGGTGCTTATTATTGGTATCGCCGCCAACAAGAAAAAGCTTCTGTATCCCACGTATAAAAGGTAGAAAGTGATGGAAAAACCAAGCCGTGAGAATGGCACCTTACTGCTGGCGTTGATTGCCGGCCTTTCGATCAACGGTTCGTTCGCCGCGCTGTTCAGCTCGGTGGTGCCGTTTTCGATTTTCCCTATCCTGTCTTTGGTACTGGCGGTTTACTGCCTGCATCAGCGTTATCTGCACCGTGCGATGCCGGACGGCATGCCCAAGCTGGCCGCAGCGACCTTCCTGCTGGGGGTGTTGTTGTACAGTGCAATTGTCCGTGCCGAATACCCCCAGATTGGTTCTAACTTCCTGCCGGCGATTATTTCCGTGGCGCTGGTGTTCTGGATTGGTATCAAGCTGAAAGCGCGCAAGGCACCGGATGAGAATACGGCGGCCTGAAAGGGGTAAAAGTGCAGGGGCGCAGCAATAATGGCGCCCCTGTCAGATTAAACGCGTTTTTCCAACAGCACGCCGCATTCCATATGATGGGTGTACGGGAACTGATCGAACAGTGCCAGGCGGCTGATGCTGTGGGTTTCCTGCAGGGTCTCCAGATTGGCGCATAGCGTTTCCGGGTTGCATGAGATATACAAAATACGCGGATAGGTCTGCACCATTTTCACCGTTTCATCGTCCAGCCCACTGCGTGGCGGATCGACGAAAATGGTTTCGCAGTTATAGCTGCTTAAATCGATATCTTTCAACCGATTAAACTCGCGCACCCCGTTCATGGCCTGGGTGAAATCCTCCGCTGCCATACGGATAATCTGCACGTTATCGATATGATTGGCGGCAATGTTGTATTGTGCCGCGGCGACCGAAGGTTTGGCGATTTCGGTGGCCAGTACCCGCTCGAAGTTACGCGCCAGTGCCAAAGAGAAGTTACCGTTACCGCAGTACAGCTCCAGCAAATCGCCTTTAGAACCGGTGGTCACGTCCAGCGCCCATTCCAGCATCTGTATATTCAACGCCGCATTCGGCTGGGTGAAGCTGTTTTCCACCTGGCGATAGATCATGTCGCGGCCGGCAACCGGCAGCACTTCGTCTACATAATCCTGCTCCAGCATGATTTTCATTTTAGACGCGCGGCCAATCAGCTGCAGGTCAAAGCCTTGGGCACGCAGGCTGTCGCGCAGCTTTTCTGCCTGTTGCTGCCATTCGTCGTCCAGTTTGCGGTGATACAGCAACGAGGCAATGATTTTGCCGCTGCGGGTCGAAAGGTAGTCAATCTGAAACAGCTTGCGGCGCAGAATCGGCTCCGGCTTGATCGCAGCGATCAGCGCGATCATCAGACGGTTAATCAATTCACTGGCGGCAGGGAACTTGTCGACGCGGATGCGTTGTTTGGTCTGCTGATCAAACATGATGTGGTACATCTCGTCTTCATCATGCCAGATGCGGAATTCGGCGCGCATGCGATAGTGGCTTACCGGCGAGCGGAACACTTCCGGCTCGGGTGCCGTGAACGGTGACATCAGCGTTTTCAGCCGGGCAGTTTTCTCCGCCAGTTGGTCATCGTAACGTTCAATAGGCAAATTCTCGGGCGTCATGTTTCTTCTCGTCAGGCAAAATTGATCAGCGGGGATTGTAGGGAATCAGTCCGTGAAGTCCAGTTTTGTCGTGTTTATTATTTGTAACATTGGTAGCAGTCTAGACATCTATTTACATTGATCGTAGCATTGTCGTCCGGCCTCAAGCAGCGAGTGAAAAGGGAATCCGGTTCGAATCCGGAGCTGACGCGCAGCGGTAAGGGGAAGTCACGGCGATAGCGTTTTACGCAGACACTGTCCATTGCTGGATGGGAAGTCATCGCCTGGTGCAGGTAGTTCACAGGCCACCCGCAACTCCCAAGCCCGAAGACCTGCCGGTGTTACGTCGCAATGCCCGTGGCCGTCGCGAAATACCGGCCATGATCCTGCGGCATCCGCCAATTAAGTTTGGATGCTTTTTCATGACAATTACAAAAAATACACTGCTGGCGGTGGTTTCTTCCATCACGGCTTTTTCTGGATGGGCGCAAGACAACACCACAGCCAAGAACAGCGATGACCTGGTGGTTTCCGCCAACCGTTTTCCGCAGCCGGTTTCTTCCGTGCTGGCACCCACCTCTGTCGTCACCCGCGATGATATCGACCGCTGGCAGGCTAAAAGCCTGACCGATGTGATGCGCCGTCTGCCGGGCGTAGATGTGTCGCAAAATGGTGGTCTGGGGCAAGCCAGTTCGCTGTTTATTCGCGGTACCAACTCCAGCCATGTCCTGGTGCTGATTGACGGCATTCGTCTGAATCAGGCGGGCGTCAGTGGTTCTTCCGACCTCAGTCAAATTCCGGTCTCGCTGGTGCAGAAAGTCGAGTTTATCCGTGGACCGCGTTCGGCGGTCTATGGTTCCGATGCCATCGGCGGTGTGATCAACATTATTACCACTCGTGAAAAAAACGGGACTACGCTTTCTGCCGGCATGGGGTCAAACGGCTATCAGGCCTATGACGCCTCCACCCAGCAACAGTTGGGCGACAGCACGGTTGCGACCCTCGCCGGCAACTATACCTATACCAAAGGCTATGACGTGGTAGCGAATCTACCAGACAGCTTTGGTAACCCGGCGCAAACTGACCGCGACGGTTTCATGAGTAAATCTCTGTATGGCAGCATAGATCATAAGTTTAATGAGGCTTTCAGCGGATTCGTTCGCGGCTACGGTTATGACAACCGTACGGCTTATGATGGTAATTACAGTTATTCCGACCCGGCACATTCAGACGCACTGCCGGATACCCGCCAGCTGTATAGCCAAAGTTGGGATAGCGGCCTGCGTTACCAGGACGGTATTTATGCCACTCAATTGATTGCCAGCTATAGCCACAGTAAGGACTATAACTACGATCCCAAGTATGGCCCTTATTCTGCCTCTGCAACTTTGGATGATTCCACACAATATAATGTGCAGTGGGGTAATACCTTCCAGGTTGCCAATGGCAATATCAGTACGGGTGTTGATTGGCAGGATCAGAAAATTGAGCCCGGCACGGCTTATATTGCCGACAGCAAGAGTCAGCGTAATACCGGGCTTTATCTGACGGCACAGCAGCAGATCGATTCCTTTACTCTGGAAGGGGCGGTGCGGGGGGATGATAACTCGCAATATGGTTGGCATGGCACTTGGCAAACCAGTGCTGCGTGGGAGTTTGTTGAGGGGTATCGTGCCATTGCTTCCTATGGGACTGCGTTTAAAGCACCGAATCTGGGGCAACAGTACGGCAGCTTTGGCGGCAACCCGGATTTGAAACCAGAGGAAAGCAAACAGTGGGAAGGGGGCTTTGAAGGATTGACTGGGCCTGTGACCTGGCGTGTCACGGGTTACCGTAACGATATAGACAACCTTATTAGCTATGCATCCAGTGGCTCTGGTTCTGCTTATTACAACGTTAATCAGGCAACCATTAAAGGCGTTGAAGCTACGGCTTCCTTTGATACCGGGCCGTTGACCCACCAGATTGGCTATGACTATGTTGATCCACGCAATGCCAAAACCAACGAAGTTCTTCTCCGTCGTGCCAAGCAGCAGGTGAAATATGAGCTGGACTGGCAGGCCTATGATTTCGACTGGGCCGTGACCTACCATTATCTGGGGGAACGTTATGATGGCGACTACAGTGGTTACACTACGCGTACGGTCAAACTTGGTGGTGTCAGCCTGTGGGATCTCGCAGTTTCGTATCCGGTCACATCTCATCTGACAGTTCGTGGTAGAATCGCCAACCTGTTTGATAAAGATTATGAGACGGCTTATGGCTACGCTACTCCAGGAAGAGAATACTACCTCACTGGAAGCTATACCTTCTAACACCACCGCGAAGACCCGCCCGACGGTACTGGTATTTGATTCCGGCGTCGGCGGGTTATCGGTGTATCAAGAGGTTCGGCAACTGCTGCCGGACCTCCACTATATATACGCTTTCGATAATGTGGCGTTTCCCTACGGCGAGAAGTCCGAAGAGTTTATTGTTGAACGCGTGCTGGAAATTGTCAGTGCGGTGCAGCAGCGCCATCCTCTGGCGATAGTCATCATCGCTTGTAACACCGCCAGTACCGTATCCTTACCAGCCCTGCGTGAACGTTTTACCTTCCCGGTCGTGGGTGTGGTACCTGCCATCAAACCTGCCGCCCGTCTGACCGCCAATGGCGTCGTCGGCCTGCTGGCTACCCGCGGAACCGTGCAGCGCACCTATACCCATGAGTTGATTGCCCGCTTCGCCACCGATTGCAAAATAGAGCTATTGGGGTCCTCAGAGCTGGTGGAACTGGCAGAAGCCAAACTGCATGGCGAAGCTGTACCCTTGCCAACGCTGAAGAAAATCCTGCATCCATGGCTGAGCATGCGTGAGCCGCCGGATACCGTAGTGCTCGGTTGCACCCACTTCCCTTTATTAGCAGAAGAGTTAATGCAGGTATTGCCTGAGGGAACCCGGCTGATCGATTCCGGCGCGGCAATAGCCCGTCGCACCGCCTGGCTGATCTCGACACAGGAAAATCTGGTGTCTACTCAGGAAGATAATCTGGCGTATTGCATGACGTTAAATGAAGACACTGACGCTTTATTGCCCGTTCTGCAGGGATATGGCTTTAAATCGTTGAAAAAACTGCCTGTTTAAGGCCGTTTTGGTCAAACATTCAACGGTCAGGAAAAATATTGAAATTAGGGGTTGCGGCGTTCTGAGAACTCCCTATAATGCGCCTCCACTGACCGGGAACAACGACTCCTCTAACGAGAACCAGTCGCCCAGTCAGGAAGAAGCAAGCCGGTGAAAACACCGTTTCTTAATAAGAAAAAAGCTTGACTCTTCAGCGGGAAAGCGTAATATGCACCTCCCGCGTTACCGAGAGTTATCTCCGTAACGAACGCTCTTTAACAATTTATCAGACAATCTGTGTGGGCACTCCACAAGACGATATCCAGAACCTTCGGGTTCGAAAAAATATCAAGTCTTGAAGAGTGACCAAGCAATACGTTGTTTCGTTGGCTTGCCCAACAGAACGACGATTACGAAAGTTATTTTCGAGCATCGCTTCACGAGTTGAAGCAAATCAAGCTTTTAATTGAAGAGTTTGATC
>NZ_JBQZFV010000013.1:0-141883 GCF_052691735.1 Serratia sp. NA_13 | reverse complement strand
AGGCAGGCAGGCAAGAATGCTGTGGAGAATAACTCGCTTAGCGGTGACAAATCCCGTGAAACGGTTAAACAGGTCGCGGAATCCCTGAAAAATCAGGTCAGGGATAAGCTTGGTGAGGGCACAACGTCTTCCATCGCGAATGCGATAATTAGCGGTCTTGCGGATACAGGCGATGCAGCATTAGGTGGAGCGGATTATGCAGCTGATGCGGCAATGGCGCTGGCGTCATGTGCCACCGGGGATAGTTACTGCGGCACGGCGCTGAATGACCTGGCCGGGAAGAACCAGGCGGTAGCGGACAGCGTGAAAGCGCTGATGAGTAGTGAAACCTGGTCGTCGGTGAAAGACACAATAGTACAGGCGTCTGAAGGAAATCAGCTTGCGCTGGAAGCCACGGGCGGGATGCTGGCCGGGATAATATTGCCGGGTAAGAAAGTTCCGCATGTGCCAAATGCCGGGGCAGTTGGCAATATGAGTGAATTCCTTAAGCAACCAGGCTTTGGTAGTGAAATCAAAGAACTATCCAAAAAAACCAGTAAGCAATATCAGGGGCAAAGTGTCTATCAGGCAAATAAGCCCGTAGGTGATTATATTCAGAAAGGTGATCAGTTTTATTTAGATGCTAAACATAAGGACCATATAGAGGTCTTTGATAGTACAGGAACAAAAGTGAGGGCGGTCCTTAATCTTGATGGTTCATTTAATGACGCAAAAACTAAAGCTGCCAAAGCTGAAGGTCGAAGGTTACCAAAATGATTGATATCAGTATGTTAGATAAGTTTAAAGATGCTTACTTGGAGCTATTAAAGCAGCAAGAGGGAAAAGAGCTTGAGATGGATAATCTTTATTTGGAAAAAGATTATTCAATCGTTGATAGCATTCAGAGCAGCATAAAAAATCTTAACTTAACAATCGAGTTATTCTTTAATGCAAAAGAAAATAACGATGAATTAGCAATGCAAGCAGCTTTGCTACGTATATCAACTTTTTTATCTGGGATATATGGAGTTTTTTATCAAACCACTGAGGATATTGACAGGTTTTTCAAACTTCCTAATGGGAGACATTTCCCGGAAGATTATAAAATCCCAGAGCATTACAACTATCCCATTAAGTAAAACGAATCCCGGCCAATGGCCGGGGTTCTTATATCTAAACCCTAAAAACCTCCACTTCCCGCCGCCGCAACCGGAGCACTCCGGGCGCGGCGGTGACTTCCAGTTGTTCCGCGTTGGTGATCCCAGACTCGGTGAGCTAATCCCCACCAATCACCAGCCCACCGCTCTGGCGTACCCAGTCCGCGCCCAGATCCGGGCGGTACTGGCTGGCCTCACAGAGGGCTTCCCAGGTGGCATCATCGGTGACAATGGTGATCCACAGGCCATCGTATCTGAGTGCAAGCTGCACCGGTTCACCGAGTCCAAAACCCAGCTCGGCCAGTTCAACGCCAGCGATCGTCAGTTCGGGGATCGGTTCGGGGGTAAAGGTAATGTTCATAGGGCGCCCTCCGTGGCGGGTGCGATGCGGATGATCAACTGACCCGATCTGCTGGCCGGTGATAAATCCGAGCGGCTCCAGCCAACGCTCCTTGAGGGTGAGCTGTGTTGCTCTGCCATAATCAACACCTTACTAGTTGTTGTGGTCAGCGGGCTGTCGGTGTTGCTGCACCGTCAACCCGCGCTAAAAATCCGCTTGTTAGCTGCCAGTCTCCTGTTGCTGCGCTTGTGCAATCACCGCGTCGAGCATCTCAGTGGCCATCTTCTGCCGGACCTTCGGTAACTGACTGATTACCTCAATTTGCTGCTCAAGTCGCGAGGCCGGGCCGCGCTTGCGCGGGGTGTGTGCTGTCTCTTCGCCCAGCCCCCCTTCCAGAGAAACCGAAAGCAACTTCGCTACAGCAGGCAGGACGGATATCTGTATCCGGCCTCTGCCAGCTTCTCAGGACTATACCGCCTGTTGTGAAACATTAAGCGCGAGTGCCATCTGTGACTGCGTCATGCCAGAAGCCTTACGGAGTTCTGTCATGCGCTTGCCCAGCGCAGCCATAAAAAGTTGTTCTTCGTTGGAAACAGGAGCGGCCATCGTCGTTTTTACCGTTATCTCGCCGGAGAAGAACCTGTTCCACTGCTTCGGCTGTGGTGCGGCGGGGTCGGTGGTTGACTGGCTGATGAAAACGGAAGGCTTCTCGCTTCCCAAAGCGGTGTTGCGGCTGCGTGCGTTCAGCGGGCGCGACGGCGTCACTGTGGTAGCACAGGACGGCAGCATCACCGCCACGGCCAGCACCCTGCACAGTGACCAGGGCGCTGTAAGGGTTGTCTGCCTGACGGCCTCAGCTGAAAGGCTTAATACCCGCCCGGCTGCGTCTGTCTGCGGCGGGTCGCAGTCATACCTCCTTGCTCCTCTCCGCCTCGCCAGCCCGGGCCCGGCAGACGGTTCACCGGGCCACAGGCGAGCTGTTGTAAGTATCCCACCCACCCGAAGAATAGTGGTCTGATCCCAGTCAATGACTGGGTGTACAAAACTGTTAGATACAAGGAAGTAAGCCAGTAAAAAAATAATACAGATTTAATTGATTTATTTTTACTGCTCTGCCTACTATTTAGAGTCCACAATGCCGCGGACAACCTTTCCAGGTAATGAGAACCAAATGGCACATAGTTCAAATACTCGATATTGCTATCTGTATCGACAGTTCGGTAGTTAACAAGATACTTCTCTCATGTGTTAATGAGCGATCCCATATGAAAAGTGGAGGAAGTTGTGAGTAAGGATTTGGAAATTTCTATTTCAAGTGGTCGTTTCAAGAAGTTAAGGGAGTGGAACAGGAAACGAAATTACTACTTCAAGGAAGTAAAGCTTAATATTAAGATTTATATTGCAAAGCTTATCTGGGATAAGCGTAGAAAAAGCAATTTTGATATCAAAGTAATCAAAACTGTACTGCTCCTTCGCAATGAAGGAACAATCGGAGATGTTGTGGTTTCAACGCCACTAGTGAAGTGCCTTTATGAGTCGGGTTATAAAGTAGATTTATTGCTTACAAAATCAAGTAGCGTAGCTATGAAATACAACCCCTATGTCAGGCATGTCTACGAGGCTGGGGACTGTAATAATGAAGTATTTTTAAAAAGCTTTAGCCACACAGTTGCAGACTCAACAATTAAATTATTACGTGAAAATAATTATGATCTAGTGGTTGATCTTTGT
Source organism: Serratia sp. NA_13 (assembly GCF_052691735.1). NCBI lineage: Bacteria > Pseudomonadati > Pseudomonadota > Gammaproteobacteria > Enterobacterales > Yersiniaceae > Serratia > Serratia sp. NA_13. The sequence goes on along the minus strand of NZ_JBQZFV010000013.1, from coordinate 138,676 downwards.
TTGTTTGATATCCCTGTACATAGAATGATGCTTTTTCGGGACATAAACGCAAAGGGTGTTCTTGGGTTCAATAAATGGGGTTGTATGAATCACTACAGCAAATCCATTTCATTTAAGAATGGTAAGGAGCATGTGACAAAAGCCATTTCCTTGGTGGCATATAACATGGCTCTTGACTTTAAAAATCGTCACGCCTATGACTTGCATATCCCTACAGAGATTACTTTTGAAGTGCAAGAGTACTTAAGCGCATGGGAAGATAAAGTGAAAATCGTTATTAACGCTTTCACTGGAAGTCCAGAAAGGAATTTATCTCAAGAACAATTATCTCAAACTATTGAGATGTTTAGCAAAAAGTTAGATAACATAATTTTTATTATTCTTGATCATAGGAAGGAACTGGATGTACATCTTCCCGATAATGTTGTTATAAATCCATTTAACTCACTGCATCACGTCATGGAGCTGATTAGAAAAGTTGATCTGGTTATTTCTCCAGACACTTCGATTGTACATATCTCTGCCGCATGGAAAAAACCATTAATTTCTGTTTACAAAAACATAACTGACAATAATGACTTGTGGGCGCCAGGTTATAAAGAAGCGAGTCAGATTATTGTTAATAATAGAAAGATATCTGATGTGGAAAACGTTCCCGATCTTATATTACAAGAGGCACGGAGGTGCGGGTATCTAAATAGAATGGATCCTTGAATCTTAGACACCTCGACACTGATGTTAAGATTGTAGTAGCACAGCCAAGTCAGAGGAATAATGGGTTACCGCATAGTCTGGGGGTGCCAGAAAACAGCATACAATTTTGCACCCCCTAAAGCACCCCCAAATATTTATTGATGTAGGTAGAATCCGGTTGAGCTCCGGAGACAAGAATAAACATTTAACCCAGTTATTACGGGCGTTTTATTGAATTCAGGAGAGTGTGGGAGATATTGATTGGCGGAAGATCACAGGAGTCCAAAAAACCAATTAACCACATGAAATTAAAATTAAAAAATAAAATTAACATGTTGGTATATACAAAAAAATATACACAAGCCCACTTGTGCTCTAAGAGGGCAAGCATGGGCACCTTCGGAGCGATTTGAGGAAATCAAGAGGTGAAACTTTGGATTTTACTGATAACTGCAGAGCTAAATTTTACGCATAGTGAGTTAATAAAAAGCGGCTCTACACTAGCGCAGTATGATAAATATCCTTGTAGGTACTTCTTTTTATCATCTGTTAGCGAATCCCACTTAAAAACTAGTGTTCTTATTTCTCTTTTCTTATCTCTACCAAGAGAAATTTTCCCATCATTTGTTATCACTAATCCTGTAATGGACATCTTTCTTTTTTTCGAAGAGTGTTTTGTCTTTGATGTATTTAAAATTAATCTGCTGGGGTATTCCAGTGTTCTCAATAATTTTATAAGCTGATTAGGCATGCTGAAAAGCACATCTTTTTTATTAGTCGAGAAGTACATGTCATCAGCATATCGACTGTAAGTCACACCAAGAGAAGCACAAAGGTCATATAATTTCATATCCAATTTTGAGCAAACAAGATTTGATATAACTGGAGATGTAACTCCCCCCATGGTTAACCTTCCTTTGTAGCAAACGATCTTCAATAATAATTCAAAATCCTCTTCTGACCAAATACCTTTTAACTCGGATTTATTTTCACTAAGGAAAAGGAGAATGTCATTTGAGGTTATAGATTTAAAAAAATCAACAAGATCTAACCTTAGTAGAAATTTATTATCTTTATGAATGTTAGCATTTTTTAAAACAGAAGATCCTCTACAATATGCCGTACATCTAGGGTGGAGTTTTATTTTCCCTAAAAAATCATCATGTAGTACACGTTGTAGTAGCTTCAGCTCTTTTTGTGGTTGATAAACAACTCTTACCCCACCATTTTTCTTTGGTATGCTGAATTTATTGTATCTATCATTAGCCGTATTTGCGATCATCAATACGAAATCATTAGTCAGAACTAAACTGCTAGAAAGATAATCAAGAAGCATTTTTCATCACCACCCTTAATTTTTCTTTAAAGTCCTTGATGAGAATAAGATTAGACAAAGCTCTGGCTCGACTTTTTAAAATACTCTCAAGTAGTTTATTTGTTGACTCGTGATTGAAAAATTTTTCGAAATCCACACAAGAAAAATATGATTCTTTATCACATCGTGAGACTTTAAATAAACCTAATGCTATTCCAAGAGATAGCATAAAACCGATAGTATCTTTTCCTCTAGACTTTTCTTTAAATCCAATTAACTCAGACGATAATGCGGAAATTTCTTGAGAGGATATTGGCCCAAGAGAAGCAATTACATATAAAAGAAAGAATAGTAAAACTTTTGGTGAATATCGATATTCACCATATTTATTTTCATCAGAAAGTGATGGTCGTGATTTCCTATCCAACCTCTCATTCACGCTAGGAATGCATGTCAAAATGGTTGAGAAGTCCGTGTAAATTGCAGGCTTGAATTTTGAATCATTATTCACCCACATTACTGGCCCTGTATTAATAAAAGATGTATCTCTTTCAAACTTTTTATCTAATATAGGTAAAAGTTTCTTTCGAAGACCATCACTTAACGAGAATGCACCTAATTCAGCAACCGTTCCATAGCTTTCAACGAGAATTATGACCACATCAGAGAAATCTGCTAACCATTCCTCCAAGGCTAAGGCATTTACATTTCTACTGCTTTCACTATTACTAATTACATCCCAAGCTAACTCGGCTCTAAAAGTAAGATATTCCTTATGGTGTTTCTTTATATAATCCTCAAGGATTCCACGATTCTTACACGATTTCTCCTCGCCACCACAAATGAACAGAATCTTAGGGAGATAGTAGCTTAACTGAGTTAATTCACTCGCTGAAAATTTAGCAATGAAATCCTTACGCGCACTTTTATACTTAGGATGATTTATCCACATTCAGTATTACCCTTACACAGGTCACGAGACGCAAGCTCGGGAGGTGTCCAGAGGACGCCTCAGGATCTTGCGGTGAGAAACCAAACAATAGAATCGGGTCGGCTATACACCAACCACAAGAAAGCACACTAGGCACTCTCTAACTAAGGGTATGATTAAGCTAGCATGTTAATGTAGCGTCTTCAAAAATTTGTTTAAAAAGATTTATAGAAAAACTGTTCACAGTGTTCACTTTTGGTTTTAGTTGTTTAAAAACAATAAATTAACCAGTGATTAGTTGGTGATGAGTTTGCACTAACTGGTCACTCACAGTGAACAGTCAGACCCCAAAATGCAAATTACCGGCCCGAGCCGGTGATTTATTGCGCTGTGGGTGAGCGACAGTGAGAAATTTCAGGCAGAGAAAAGGCCTGCAATGCAGGCCTGAGTAGTCACCGCTACGGGGTTCCCCGGTGTTGGGTGTATGCGGTTTATACAGAACGACTATAAGCGGCCCCGCACAACAGCGTCCAATGGGTTCGGCAGATCAATAACCGCCTATTGATCGGCAGAAACGATCGTGTCGCTATTCGCTTAGCGCATTTCACACTTGGGGAGCCAGTCGGCTTCGCAGTCTTCGCTCAATATCAGGTTGGTCTGCATCCCCTGATTGGTCTTGCGTTTCAACAGCGCGATTTCATACTCACGCAGGGTTTGCGGCACTGCACGCCCGAACGCGGTCAGATTCAATGGGTACTTGTGTCCCCGCGCCTCCATGTAAGAGAGGTACGCGTGATACAGGTATTTGCGTGGGTTCGCCGGGGTAATGTTGGCATTACCGATATAGAGGCCGTCAGGCGCACTGACCGCCAGCAGATAGCCACAAAAATCGACCAGCGGATCGGCACTGCGTTTAATCTCCAGCGCTTCATCGGAGTTCTGTTGGGCCTCGAGTAATACGCGTGCGTCATTGGGCGCGGCAAAACGCTGCATCAGGTGGCGCACGATCACCGCCAATTCACCGGTGATTTTTGCCAGCAACTGCGGGTCACGTTCATGGGCCGGTATCACTTCCGGGAACGGCAGGATCACCCGGCGACGGGACACCCCGCCGCTGCGGTCACTGAACTGCATCGGATTGTTATTCACCGCCAGAATCACCGCCGGAATGTGCGTTGAGTAGGCATCACGGTATTTAGGGTCGATAGCCACCGCATCACCGCCGGTGATCGCTTTGATGCCCGCGCCGTCACCGCTCCATTTCTCTTGGTCAGGCAGGATAATCAGCGAAAACCCGACCACGGAAGCGCGCTCCCGTGAGGATTCCAGCGTATCAATGGTGGCCGAGGTGGTGTTGTCTTTCCCTGCCAGCAGGCTGGCTATTGCGGCCATCACGCTTTTGCCGCTGCCGCCCGGCCCGGTGACCTCAAGGAACAGTTGCCAGTCATAGCGGTTCGCCAGCACCATAAACAGCGCGGCAAGAATACGCGCCTGCTTGTCGGGTTGCTGCCCGGCAGCGCGGGTCAGCCAGCGCCAGAAGTGCGGGGCGTGGTCGGCCAGATTTTCCCCGGCCTTGGGCGGCGTGTAGTCCACGCTGTTGACGGTGCGCAGCCAGTGCGTTTTCTGGTGTGCGCTGAATTGCCCGGTGGTGGTATCAAATACCCCGTTACGAAAGCCAATCAGGTGCCGTGCCGGCGTGCCCATTTGCGGCACCATCAGCCTGAGCGTGTCCAGAATGCTGTTGATACCTGCTGCTGAGAACGGCGCGCGGATTTTCTGGAACAGCGCGGCAATCTCGCGGCTGAGGACCCGGTACGGCAACACCTGCCATGCGCCATTTTCATAGCGGCACAGGTCTTCACCGACCAGTGGCACGGCCAGCAGGTGCTGGTAGTGCTCCGCCAACAGTTCGGCCTTTTCACTGGCGCTCAGGGCTTTCAGGTCAGCGTCGCTGAGCGTATCAAACGGGCTGGGTTGCTTGGGCTGGCTAAAGGCCGCCAACTGCGCAAGCGCGGCCAGCTTGCCCTGTTGCTGGTATACGTCGTTCCAGTCGCCCACCTCTGGTGGTAGCGCCGGTTTGCCGCCGCTCAGTTGCGCAGCCTCGGCGGCGCGGGTTTGGCCTGTGCCGTTCTCGTCATTGTCGGCCGCCAACAGTAACAGCGCATCAGGATAGTTAGCGCGCAACTGCTGCGCCATGGCGGGCAGGTTATTGGCGCTGAGCGCGACACAGACACTTTCTCCGGTCAGTTCATGCACGGTCAGGCCGGTGGCGTAGCCTTCGGTCAGCCAGATAACGGCATTATCCTGCCCCGGCAGGAAGTGGCAGGCATGTTTTATTTGCCCCCCTGCCAGCGTGCGCTTATCGCCTGCGGCGTTGATTAACTGGACGTTGACCACCTCCCCGGCGCTGTCGGTCAGGGGGACCAGCAGGTCGCCGGGCTGGTAAGTGATACCGCCCACGCGCAGCGATGGCCCCTGTAATGTCAGGGTGTCGCTATCCGGCCAGCCTTTGGCTGTCAGGTAGGCATTTCCGGCCTGCTGCCGGGCGCTGGCGAGCAGTTGTCTTGCCTGCTGCGCTGCGTTATTTCGCGCCTGCGCTTTGTCCTGCTGTTCCTGTTGGGGATTGTATTCGGGCAACGCACTGCCCGATGGCTCACCCAATGCTCCGGCCACCTTCACAGCGGCCTCCTTGGCGGTCACGGCCAGCGCTTTTTCGACCAGATTCAGGCCATCACCACCGCCGCACTGGTTACAAAACCATGTGCCACGTCCCTGCAGATTATCAAAGCGAAAACGGTCTTTGCCGCCGCAAACCGGGCAGGGCTGCGCCCGACCTCCTGCGAGGATGTGAATGCCCAGCGCGGGAAGTAAAACCGGCCAGTGGCCGGTTGCTGCACGTGAGGTGTGAGAAACGCTTAATGCGGTCATTGTTTTGCCTCCTCAGTGCACGGTGGTGTTACAGGTGACGGCCATCCGGCCACAGCACAGCTCATCCATCATCTTTTGGCCGAGCGTGGTCAGGCGTGGCGGCGCCACCAGAATATCCGGCTGCACCATGTCACTGAGCATCGTGCAGGCCATATCCATGCCCACCTCCGCGCCGTGCTGGCGAACAAAGTAGCCCTCAATGTCCATCGCAATCGCCATTTGCAGCTCATCCAGCGTGTAGCCGGCGGTCACCCGGTAAAAGGCGCAGGTATCGAGATAGGCATGGGCCAATGCACGGCGGTAAACGGCAGTACGGACTTCAACGGGTAAACAAGATTGTAGGGTGTTCATGCGGCGGAAGCCTCCATGCTGGCGAGAATGTGGGAGTCACAGGTTTTGACGATCTGTCCGAGCTGGTCAGTGAGAACGGCAATGACTGATGCAAAGGCGGCTTTCTGAGCGGCGTCTGGGCGCTGGCCGGTCGATTCAAGCGTGTCCAGCATGTCGAGGAACAGCACGCCGGTAGAATGCGCGTGCTGAAGACGCAGGAAATCAGCATGCGGAATAGGATAGAAGGTTTCACTGTGGAAACGGGCAGCCAGCGTATTCATGCCACCCCCTGTACGGGCAGACGGCCCGCAAACGACAGAATGTAGTCACGCGCCAGTAGGCGGCGGGCGCTGCGCTCGGAATCCGCCACGGTGCGCAGCATGCACGGGGTTGCCGTCAGAGCAGTACGGCGAATGGCAGCAAACAGGAAACAGAATTCAGGGTGAGTCGGGGTGAGGATAGTAGCCATGGTGGCAGCCTCCAATAAGTATTGGTTATTGCTACCACCGAAGTTCCTACGCTTATGGGTGGTAGCCCAGACGGGGGTAGGAATACCGGCCTTATTGGAAACCGGCCAGCCCGAAGGCTGCCCCGCCTGAGCCACCATTGTTTGATAGCCACAGTAGCATATAAACCACTGTGCAAAAAATGAGCGCACTAAGGCCACGACATAAAAAAACACGCATGGCGCGTGTTGTGTCGCCAATAAGTAACACGGGTTCCTACGCCCGGCTGCCGATTGTGCGACAGCGGGGGGACTATAGCGCAGGGCCGGACGCGGGGGCAAGCGGTAAGACACCCCCGGATGTTCAATCGATCGCATAGTGATCAACAGTCGGTAAGCTGGTCATTGCGGGTATCGGCTCCCGCATCGGTCAAGGGGATCGGCCCGGCACGGAACAGGCGCGGTTCAGCCTGGCGACTCGCCAGACGGATAACGCCGTGTTTTTCACTGCGGTGCTCCGGCAAGACGACGCCAGGCTCTTTACGCTGCAACAGAATAGCTTCCGCCACAAACAGCGCGTCGCGCTCATCAAGGGTGAAATGCTGGCGACCAAAGGTTAGCTGCATCATGCGGCGGCCCCCTGGTGACGGTTAGCGATACGTTCGTCCATCCACTGCTCGACCTCGGAGGCCAGCCAGGCGACGTTTTTACCGCCGAGGGAGACCTGAGCCGGGAACTGCCGGCGGCTCATCATCTCGTACACGGTGGAGCGGGATAGACCGGTGGTGTAGAGCACTTCCGGCAGGCGGATAAAGCGCTCGCGCGGGGTGTAACCGCCAGGGAGCACCGGCGACAGAGTGGATGTGGCGGGGGTGGAAACGGTCAACATAAAACGCTACCTCTTTGTGTCCGGCCAACGCTGGCCGGGACTGTGTGAACTTCGGTAGCGCCCTATTATGTGAATATTTACCGGGGTGGCAACAAGGTGTTGTTGTGTGGTGGAACAGATTTTATGCTTATTTTTCAATCAAGTGGACAACGTTGGCCGATACTGACCTTTATTGGCATTTATTGACCGTTGTTGGCAAACCGGCCGGAAAGCCTGAACGATGAATGGACGGTTGATTAATAGGGAAAAACCGCCAAACACCGCTAGCCAGGGAAAAGGACGTCTTGGGCCGGGTGAACAGTGGTGAACACTGGGTGAAGAGTTTAGTGAGAAGTGTTCACCCTTTTATTTACTGATTTATCTATATTTTTTCTTTAGGTGAACAGTAGTGAATAGTTTTAGGTAAAACTAAAAATGGCTTGATGGTTTTCTCATCAGTGCTCGGGGCTGTTGTCCTGGGGACAGTCCAACCGGGATGAATGGCGATGTTGTACGGCGGTCAGCAGAATAGCTTCACATTGACTGACACCGGAGACATGACCATGAGCACCACCGCCTTACCGAAATACATCACCGATAAACTGCAAGCCCTGCGTGACGCTCGCGCCGCCCACGACAAAAACTACCAGGCATTGACCGACGTCGTAACCGGCATTGCCCGCTGCCACCAACAGAAGAAAGACACCGAAGTGCAGAGCCAGGAGGCAGAAAGCCAGTGGCGCACCCTGTTTCGCAAACTGCGCGGAGAAATGACGCCGGAACTGCAAGCGCAGCACCACAGCCGGATTTCCAAGCGGGAGCTGGCGAAAGAGTTCGACGGCCTGATTGAGGAGATGGAGCTGGACAAAATGCAGCTTCACCTCAACTGCGGCGGCACAGCCCCGAAGGTGGTGAACGCGCACAAAGACGCCCTCACGACCTTTGCAGCTCACGCGATGCATCAGGCCGTGGATGCGCTGAGCACAGCGCTTATCAGCCCTGACGTTATCAAGGCGTGTGCACTGGCTTCACGGGCTTACGGCGTCTATGCGGACAATCCGATGAAAATGATTGAGCAACAGGTACTGGGAACGCTACAAGGCCGTATTCACGTTGCCATGGCACAGCAAAATATCGACCACCCGGTGCTTAATGAGATTGGCCTGACGATACCGGAAGAAACGGGCGCATTGCCGGAACTGCAAAGAAGTCCAGCCAAACGCATGCAGGCTGTCGCAGAACTGAAGGAAAAACGTCAACGCTTGCAGCAGAAGGGGGCCAAATCATGATGCGCTGCCCGCTGTGCACCCATGCATCCTATACCCGCACCAGTCGCTATATCACGGAGCGGACGAAAGAGGCGTATTACCAATGTCAGAGCCTGACCTGTTCTTGCACATTCAAGACGGTGGAAAGCGTCGATAAAATCCTGTGCCAGCCGATACAAGCGCAACCGGTCGATGAGAATGCCTTGCCACCGCCGGAGAAACGGACGTTGAACCGCTATCGCCGTTACAACAGCAATCCTACCTTGCACTAAGCATTCTCCGCCCCGCCGCTCTCGACAGCATCGCGGGGCATCCCTCTTTCGCCTCGCCCAAAACAGCCTTTTTCCTGGCTAGCCAGCCACAAATTGCGCGTGCATGCATAGGGTGCATGATTTTGCATGCAAGAAAATGCACTTTTCATCCCCTGCCGCACCAGTACCGGCGCGGCCTGCGGCCATTCATGCAACTGCATGAAAAGCGACACATGAAGTGCGCAGGCGAGGCGGGGATAGTATTGCGCGCATATACATAAACTCTTTAATTTCTAGGGCTTATTATAAAAAATAAAGCCCATGTAATTATAAGCGTTTGGTAGATGTATTCTACGGGGAGTCAGCTTTTATAGAAATACTACCCTCCAGAGATTCTTTCACGCGTTTAACACAATTTGTCAGTTCAATAATTGCACCTCGCCGGAAAGAGTTTGGAATTTTTCTTTGGTAAGAATTTAAACCGGAGTACAGTTTCTTAAGATATGGCAACTCACCTGAGAGAAAATCAGCAAGATTTGAGAAATTATATTGAGATGATAGGTGATCGGAAAATGTCTTAATATCGTGAATAGACCAAGTGTTCTTTATAGCGTCAATGATTATTTTTACATCTAAAGTTTCGAGAAGTTTGAATTTGAACTTTGATTGATATATATCTATATCTATCGCGATCCACCCTCCATTAATCATTTTCTCTCTTAGTTCTTTTATTTTTTCTTTATCCATTATCTCACTGTATTTAGTAAGAAAGAAATTGTATAAATCATTACCATCTCTTCTTAAAACATGAGATGGGATATCATCAACATTTGGATGGGTCTCACGAAAATATGCTTTTACTTCATCTTCACTAAAGCTCAATTTTTTTTCTTCAATTTTTTTATTACTCAAACCCTTGATTCTCTGAATGTATTTTGACTCAAGTAGCCTAAGGTAGTTAGATGTAGCTGTTAACCAAACTGAAAGTTTTGGAGAGTTCGTTTTTAATATAACACTTTCAATCTCGTCTAAGTAATCTTTTTCAGAGATTTTACACAACTCCGGTTGTACTAATGCAGCATAATCTTTTCTTTCTAGATGTTTATTTGTAATAAAAATATATGGAAGAATATCTTTCTGAGATATTACATTAAAGCAATATGGAACCATGTTATTATTGTAGGATTTGTAGGCTGTAATGTTTAATAAATTACTTTCTTCCTTGCTTATCTTACCTGACTCCTTCTCGGATTTAACAGTAAGCGTTTTTAACGATGATGTAATGTAATTCTCATGAAAATCACTTTCCTGATAGGAAAATTTTTCTTTAAGTATTATATGAGCACAAAGTGAGCTCACTAAATTTTTAATGTCTATGTCTGATATTTCATTTCCAGAAGTTGAGCTTTTTATTAAAGGTAAAAGTTTCACAATTATTCTATTGATAATGCGTAAATTAGACTCTTCAAATCCTATAATAACTTGAGCTATTGTGTTTCTACAATTACTTTCTACGTCACTTAACTTTAGCTCCAATATTTCAGAAAGATTATTGATTGAAAAATATATCTCATCACTAATGACTTTTTCTTTATGATTTAATATCTCGTTACTTTGCTTCGAAAAATTACCGACTAGAATATAGTCTAACTGGTTATCATTCTGATAGTTTTGCAGGCAATATGTCGCTATCTCATCTCGTAACGACTGAGGGATTCGCTCAAGATCGTCAATGATAAAAACACCCGAAAGGTCCTTAAGTACATAGTCTTTCATCACCCCTGAAAAAGTTGATATAATTTTCTCGGTCAATTTACCCGTATTTTCTTCTTGAGTAAAAGCTGAGGCAGCACTTGCGGTTAAATCCCCTAGTTTATTTATTTCTGAGGGACTGTCTAAGTACGTAACGCTTAGCATTCTATCTTTGAAATCCTGTAAACTATTCAACCCTAGCGCAGACATATAAAAATGACTTACATCTGTATAATAATTTTTGAATTCACTTTGTAGGAAATAAGTTTTACCGACCCCCCACTCTCCATTTATCAATATAAGCCCATCACGGGGCTCTTGTAAAATTCTAATCAAAACACTTATTATTGTTTCCTTATTCATAATGTATTCCTTTCTGTTCTTTTGAATGTTGTGATATTTACTTTTCCGGGCATAGTAAATCACTATACCATTGTAACATATGCAATCTTTTTTCTAAGTATTGAGCATGATTGTAAGTGCACCGAATACTATTCTTATCCACATGCGCAAGTTGCATCTCAATCCAGGCGCTATCAAACCCCTGTTCATGCAATATAGTAGACATCGTATGCCTGAAACCGTGGCCAGTGGCTCGTCCCTTATATCCCAGCAGCTCTATTACCTGATTCACACTTTCCTTACTTATAGGCTTTCTGCGGTTGTTTCGTCCAATGAAAATGTAAGGATAGTGACCGGTGATCGGTTGTAGCTGTTTAAACAGTTCAACCACCTGAGTAGATAGCGGCACAATGTGCGGGCGGCGCATTTTCATACGTTCGGCAGGGATCTCCCAGATGGCGCGCTCAAGATCGATCTCTTTCCACGTGGCAAAGCGCATTTCTTGCGTGCGCACGCCGGTCAGCATAACGATCTTCGCTGCATTCTTAGTGATGATACTACCGGTATACCCTTCTAAGTCCTTAACAAAATAAGGTAGTTCCTCGGCCGAAAGGAACGGATGGTGCTTTTGCTTGGGCACGGCTAATGCGCTGGCGAGATCTGGGGCTGGGTTATATTCCGCCCTACCGGTAATAATCGCGTAGCGGAAAACCTCCCCACATCGCTGGCGAACCTTACGGGTCTTCTCCAATGCCCCACGCTTCTCAATGCGCCGCAGCACTTCCAGCAACTCTAACGGCTTAATTTCGACAATGGGGCGTTGACCAACATACGGAAACACATCCTGCTCAAAGGTGCGCATGATTTCTTCTCTGTAAGCCAGAGTCCACCGGTCAGCCTTGTTCGTGTGCCATTCACGGCTAATCGCTTCAAAGGAGTTCTCGACAGAAAGCTTCTGAGCGAGCTTTTGCGCCTTTTTCTCGGCTACTGGGTCAATGCCATTCGCAACCTGCTTACGGGCCTCCCCACGCTTTTCTCGCGCTTCAGCCAGCGTTATCAAGGGGTAGGTACCAAAGGACATCAGCTTGGCTTTTCCGGCATAGCGATAGCGAAAACGCCAACCTTTACTTCCATCAGTATTGATAAGAAGGGACAGGCCTTGGCCGTCGTTGAGGGTGTAGGGTTTTTCCTGCGGTTTGGAGCGTCGAATTTGTATGTCAGTTAGAAGCATGTGTATAAGTGGATTCTGTGTATAAAAACTTTATACGCATCACTATACACATTTTTCACGGATTCAGGCAGTATCACACGGACTTACACGGACATCAAAACCAGTCAATGCATTGATTTATTGTATTTTTATGGATTTATCGGGAACTGTCAGGACAATCTTTGGCGGAAGATCACAGGAGTCGAACCTGCCCAGGACCGCTGGCGGCCCCAACCGGATTTGAAGTCCGGCCGCCCCACCGGGGACGAGGATCTTCCTTCGGCAACAGGAAGCAAGGGGCTGATTATAGCGCAGTTTACCCTTGGCGCTAAGAGGGAAATACGCTAGCCCCCGGCATATGCCGGAGGCAGGTCGGGTTAAGGCTTCAGCAAGTCTTTCACATCCAGCAGGATAAACTCGTTTTCATCCGCCACATTCGGCTGGCGGCTGGAAGAGAACGGGAAGTTATTGTCGTTGCCGACGATAATATGGCTGCCATCCACCACGTCGACATTTTCAATGGTGAAGAACGGGAAGGTCAGCACGCCGTTATTCAGCGGTTTGCGCGCCAGCTTGTTTGGGTCCTGAATGTTCATCAGGTCAATATAGGCCAGTTTATCGACCAGTTTACCGACGTTGTCGTCAGAAAAAGCGATTTTGTATACTCGCTTGAACTTCGCCACCTGACTGAAGCAGTTGTCTGTAGGGGCACCCGCAGCGCAGGCTTTGTCCGCCGTGCCTTCGTTATTATCGCGCTCGATCACCAGGCCATGGGTGGCGTCGATCATATTAAAATCGCCGATAGCGTTCCGGTTGTCTTCCAACACATACTGCCAACTGCGGCCGGTCCAGGCCTGTTGTTTCACGTCAAATTCCAGCACCCGCAGATAGCGTTTACCATCGATGTTCTCGAATTTTTCACCGTCCCACAGCGCGCCTTCAAGCAACGGGTACAATTTGCTGCCATCCGGTGATGCCGCCATGCCTTCAAAACCTTTGGAACGTGCTACCTGGAAGTTCTGTTTGCCGTCCGGTGCACCCGGCAGGGTCAGCGTCGGGTTATCCGGCGACTTCACCACCTTGCCGTCGACCTTGGTATCGAACACCGCCAATACCTTACCGTTCAGATCGGCCTTAATCAGGTAGGGGCCGAACTCATCGCCAATCCACAGGGCATTGTCGGCAAACTGGAAGCTTTCCAGGTCAAAATCGCTGCCGGTCAGGTAACGTTTATCGGTGCTCTCATTGATGATATGGAAGGGGACATTTTTGTCCGGATCGTGCAGGAATACCGTTTTCAGCGGCGTCACCGTGCCGTTGTCGAAGTCGATTTTGTAGTGATTGAGGTACAGCATGGCGTCCGGTGAATTGGCCTTGCTGCCAAAACCGTTGTCGGTCAGCACCCAGTAGGTACCGTCGGGCATATGTTTGATGCCGGAATGGCCCTGCAAGGGTTGCCCGTTGATTGGCAGGCCAATACCGGTCATGCGATCGGCGGATTTACCCGCCACACTGCCCAGTTCGGTCACGCGTTTGCCGCTGGTGTATTTACCGCTTTGCTGTAAATCGGCGGGGGCATCCTGCGGTGCGGCAACGTTGGATTTCACCGCCAGTAACGCGTGCCCGGCCAGGGTTGCCTGCACCGGCTGAGCTTGCGCCCACAGGTTAGTGCTCAGCGCCATACAGCCGGCCAACAGAGCCAGGCGGGTTTTGGTTATGTGCATGTCTTGGTTCCCTTTTTGTTGTTATCACCCAGAAGTAAAAGCAACGTCACTATAGGGAACCGCAATGACAGTAATATTATTCGGCGAACGCCCGCCGGTAGCTGTGCGGATGGAAGCACCCGGTGATGGCGATCAGCACCACCACCAGCAGCGCATGGATTTGCCAATCCAGCACAAAGCCGCCGCTGTAATCACGCAACAGGCCAGAAATATAAGGCGTAGCCCCCGCCAGCAGGAATCCAACCCCCTGCATAAAGGCCACCAAGCGCCCCGCGGCCGCCGGGTGCGGAATATGATCGAGAGCCAGCACCAGGCACAGCGGGAAGGCGCCGCCCAGCCCCAGGCCGGAAACCAGCACCCACAACCACGGCAACGCCTCCGGCAGATAAATCAGGCCAATAAAGCCGATCAACTGCATGACTAATGCCAGCAATAATAACGGCCGTCGATCTACCGATCGCGCCAGCGCCGGCAACAGCAGCGCCCCGACGACCTGCCCGAAAGTCATCAGCGCCAACAGCGATCCGCTGGCCTGCGGCTGCCAGCCGAGCTGCATATAATACGGCGGCAGCCAGGCGATCAGGCTGGTATAGCCGCCATTGATCAAACCAAAATATGCGCCTAGCAACCAGGCTCGGCGGCTGAACCACAGGCTCGGCCCGGAGGAGGTTCCGGACGGTGTCAGGCGTGCCAGGCCGCGGCTGACCGGCCACCAGGCGATTAACGCCACCAGTGCAGGCACCGCCCACCAGGCCAATGCACTGTGCCAGTCATGGCCGACACTCATCAACCAGGGGGTCATCGCCGCCCCCAGACCACCACCGCCCATCAGAGCCGCCGACCACAGCCCGGCCACCAGTGCCATCTGCTTGAGAAAGTGATGTTTGATAATGCCGGGCATCACCGCCTGGATCACCCCAATCCCCAGTCCACCCAACACCGCACTCAGCAGCAATTGCGTGCTGCCCGGTGCCAGTTCACGCCAGGCGGCCCCCAGGCCAATGGCCAACAGGCTCAGCACTACGCTGGTACGCTCGTCGAACAGGCGGTTGATCGCCCCACCCGCCAGCGCCATCAACCCCATCATCAGTACCGGCAAGGTGGTCAGCAGCGCCGCGCCGCCAAAACTCAGTCCGGTGGCCTGCCGCAACGTCGGCAACAACGGGCCGATCGAGGTCAACAGCGGCCGCATATTCAGGCCAATCAGCACCAGCGCCCACAGCAGGGGGTTGAACCAGCGGCGTAAGAAAAGGGGAGCAACAAATTGATTTAACACGGTCTATTCCTGAACTGCCGGGATGAAGAGCGCGGGGTCACAGAGTAGCGGCCGCAACGTTGCCTTACTCTAGGCCTCCCCGTTAGTATTGGGAAATTAAATAACAAAATAGCCAACAGTGGAAAAATGAATCGTTACCCGATGTTCAATCCGCAGCTACTGCTCAGCTTTGTCGCAGTATGCGACAGCAACAGCTTCACTCGCGCCGCAGAACGGGTGTTCTTGTCACAGTCGACCGTCAGTCAACAGGTACGCCGGTTGGAAGAAATGCTGGGTAAACCCCTGTTCGAACGTTCGTCTCATCAGGTATTGCTGACCGAGGAAGGCGTCAAGCTGTTGAGCTATGCGCGGCGCATCATAGCGCTGAATGAAGAGGCGCACGACGCCTTGACCGGCATCTGGCGCGACGGGGTATTGCGGCTAGGTATGCCGGAGGATTTCGCGGTGCCGACCACCGGGCTGCTGGCGGAATTTAGCCGGGCGCATCCACATCTGCGGTTGGACGTCACCAGCGGCCTGAGCGCCGATCTGCACAGCGCCTACGCCCGCGAAGAACTGGATCTGATCTTGGTTAAACAACGCCGCAGCCAGCCGCCGCGCGCCGCCAGGCCGGAACCGCTGCTGTGGCTGGACAGCCAGGCCTTTCCGGCGATCGAACAATCCCCGGTACCGCTGGCGGTGTTCCCGCTCAATGGGTTATATCGCGATGATTTGTGTCAGGCGCTGGATAACCTCGGCAAGCGCTGGCGTATTGGCTACAGCAGTGCCAGTCTGGCCGCACTCACCGCCGCGTCTGCCGCCGGGCTGGGCGTCACCCTGCTGCCGGCCAGTTGCCGCTTGCCCAGCCACAGGGTATTGGGCAACGCTGAAGGTTTACCGCCGATCGACAACATTGAGCTGGCGCTGTATTACCGCGACAGCGCCCCCGCCGCTACGCCCGCGCTGGCCGAACGGCTAAAGGCGTTTTGTGGGTTGGTGTGAGGAAATCTGTAGCTTGATTAGCTACATATGTAGCCATAACGGCCACACCCGCCCTAATACCCAACCTCGCCATAACGCCCACGGTAGTCTTTGGGGGTCATGTCATAGCCCTTCTTGAACACCGAATAAAAATACTGCAGTGACGGGTAGCCACACATCTGTGAAATCTCGTTGATGGTCAACGAGGTAGCCGTCAACAGGTTGCGAGCGCGATCCAGCTTTTCCTGATGGATCACATGATGGATAGTTTCGCCAGTCTCATCCCTGAAGCGTTTTTCCAGATTGGAACGCGACAGGCCGATCGCATCCAGCACCTGCTCGACCTTGATGCCCTTGCAGGCGTGATGGCGGATGTAATGCATCGCCTGAATCACCGCCGGATCACGCAACGAGCGGAAATCGGTAGAACGGCGTTCAATCACCTTCACCGGCGGCACCAGAATGCGCTGAAGCGGCAGTTCACGGCGATCGAGCAGTTGGTGCAGCAGCTTGGCGGCGCGGTACCCCATCTGGCGGGTACCCTGCGCCACCGAAGACAGCGCAACCCGCGACAGGTAACGCGTCAGTTCTTCATTGTCGATGCCAATCACGCACAGCTTTTCCGGCACTGCGATATCCAGATGTTCGCACACCTGCAGCAAATGGCGTGCCCGCGCATCAGTCACCGCGATAATGCCGGTCTGCTGCGGCAGGGTCTGCACCCAGTCCGCCAAGCGGTTCTGCGCGTATTGCCAGTTATCCGGCGCGGTGGCTATGCCCTGATACACCACGCCCTGATACTGCTCCAGCGCGACCCGCTGGCGGAAAGCATGCTCACGCTCCTGTGCCCAACGCTTGCCGCCCTCGCTGGGTAAGCCGTAGAAGGCAAAACGATTAATGCCTTTTTCTTTCAGGTGACTGAATGCCGCTTCCACCAGCGCCTTATTGTCGGTGGCAATGTAATGCACCGGCGGATAATCCTCGTCACGGTGATAAGAGCCACCCACCCCGACAATAGGTACCCGGACGTTATGCAGCAGTTGCTCGATGGCACCATCATCGAAATCGGCGATCACCCCATCGCCCAGCCAGTCCTTGATGTTGTCGATACGGCAGCGAAAATCCTCTTCGATAAAGATGTCCCAATCACATTGCGAAGCCTGTAAATACTCGCCTACGCCCTCGACCACCTGGCGGTCGTACACTTTATTGGCGTTGAACAGCAAGGTAATGCGAAAGCGCTTTTCGAACATGGGCATCCCCGGTAAGTTGACTGCTCTCTGGGATAGCACAACCTCTCGGTGGGAGCAGCAGGCATCACCTCATAACTGTGAGCTCAAGCGCTATATCCAAAATAATTGAAGTTGTATCAAGGCGGCAAAGGAACTCATTCCGATGAGCTTACTAAAGTAAGTGATTCGGGTGAGTGAGTACAACCAACACAGATGCAGCTTCAAGTATGAAGGATATCTTCTTATGCCCGACGCTTGGTGGCGGAGTCCATCCACACCGCCAGTAGCAAAATGGCGCCCTTGACGATGTACTGCCAGAAGGTCGGCACGTCCAGCATGCTCATGCCGTTGTCCAGCGACGCCATAATGAATGCGCCCATCACCGCACCGGCCACGCTGCCGATGCCCCCGGCCAGGCTGGTGCCGCCAATCACGCAGGCGGCGATGGCGTCCAGCTCGGCAATATTGCCCGCCGAAGGCGAACCGGCACCCAGGCGCGAGCTGAGGATCAACCCGGCAATCGCCACCATCAGGCCATTGATGGCGAACACCGCCAGCTTGGTGCGTTCGACGTTAACCCCCGACAGGCGCGCGGCATCGATATTGCCGCCAATGGCGTAGATCCGGCGGCCAAAAGCGGTGCGAGTGGCCATAAATATCCCCGCCAACATCAGTGCGGTGAGGATCAACACCGGTGTCGGTACCCCGCGGTAATCATTGAGCAAATAGATGGCCCCGAGCACCACCACCGCCAGGATACTTTGCCGGGTCACATCGCCGGTCGCCGCGGCCACCGGCAACCCAAGCTGCGCACGCCGACTGCGCCTCCGCCACTGCCAGGCGACAAACAGCATCAACCCAACGGCACCGATGCCAAAACCCAGGCCGTTCGGCAAATAGCTCTGGCCAATTTGCGACATCGCCCCGCTGGTCGGCGCGACCGTGGTGCCATTGGTGATGCCGATCAGGATGCCGCGAAAGGCCAGCATCCCCGCCAGGGTGACAATAAACGACGGAACCTTGCGATAGGCGACCCACCAACCGTTCCAGGCCCCCAACAGCAGACCGGCCAGCAGCGTCACCACGATGGTCAGCGGCAGTGGCCAACCCAGCCAGACGTCAAAAATCGCCGCCGCACCACCCAGCAAGCCCATCATTGAACCGACCGACAGATCGATTTCTGCCGAAACAATCACGAATACCATGCCGACCGCCAAAATGCCGGTGATCGCCGTCTGGCGCAGCAGGTTGGAAATATTACGCGCGCTGAGATAGGCCCCTTCGGTGGTAAAGGTAAAGAACAGCATAATGACGACTATCGCCGCCAACATCACAAACACCTGCAAGTTGATGGATTTTAGTTTCACTATGGTTTTTTTCTCCACCATTGCCGGCACGATCGCTTCAGACTGTGTGTTTTTCGACATCTGTTTCACTCCTCAATGCGGCTTCCATCACCTGTTCCTGGGTCAGACCCTGGTTGACTAACGAAGCCTTGATACGCCCCTGGTGCATCACCAATACCCGATCGCTTAATCCCAACACTTCAGGCAGCTCCGAAGACACCACGATCACCGAAATGCCCTGCTGGACCAGCTGATTGATTAACTTATAGATTTCGTGTTTGGCACCGATATCGATACCGCGCGTCGGTTCATCCAGAATGAGAATTTTCGGTTGCAACAGCAGGCATTTGGCGAGTATGGCCTTCTGCTGGTTACCGCCACTCAGCCGGGCTATTGCCAGTTCGGGCGAGGAAGTCTTCACTTTTAACTCCGCCAGCGATTGACGAATGGTCGCCTGTTCCCAGGCATCATCAATCACCGTCAGCACACCGCTAAAATCGCTCAGCGCCGCCAACGTCATGTTGGCCCCTACCCCCATCACCGGCACGATGCCATCACGCTTGCGATCTTCCGGCACCATGGCGATGCCATATCGCATCGCCTGGCGGCAATTGTTGATGATGGCTGGCTGGCCATTGAGGCTAATGCTCCCCTGCCAACGGCCAGGGTAGACGCCGAACAGGCACTGCATGGTTTCGGTGCGCCCGGAGCCGACCAGCCCGGCGACACCGAGAATTTCGCCGCGCCGCAGGCTGAATGAGACATCGTCCACCCGACGAACGTGTCGGTTCACCGGGTGCCAGGCGGTGAGATTATCCACCTGCAGGATCACCTCGCCGATATCATGCTGTTGCTGCGGATAGAGCTCGGTTAATTCGCGCCCAACCATCATGGCGATAATGTCGTCCTCGCTCATTTCCGCTGCCGAGCGCGTACCTATATGCTTGCCGTCGCGGATCACGCAGATCAGATCCGAGATCGCCTTCACCTCATTGAGCTTGTGCGAAATGTAAATGCAGGCGATGCCGTGATCGCGCAGATCCTCGATGATCGCCAGCAGCGTAGCGGTTTCACTTTCGGTCAGCGACGCTGTCGGCTCATCGAGCACCAGCAGCCGCACCTGCTTGTTCAGCGCCTTGGCAATCTCCACCAGCTGCTGCTGCCCCAGACCCAGTTCGCCGATGGGGGTGTTGGGATCCACCTCCAGCTTGACCTGTGCCAGCATCCGTCGGCAGCGCAGATACATGGCGTCATAATCCATTACGCCGTACCGGCGCCATTCATTGCCGAGAAACATGTTTTCCAACACCGTCATCTGCTTCACCAACGCCAGCTCCTGATGAATGATGGCGATGCCTTTTTGCTCGGTATCGCGAATATTTTTCGCCGCTAATAAATCATCAGAGAAATAAATATCGCCCTGATAACTGCCGTGCGGATATATACCGCACAGCACTTTCATCAGGGTGGATTTTCCCGAACCGTTTTCACCACACAGCGATAATACCTGGCCTGCCTCTAACTTCAGGCTGACATTATCTACCGCCTTGACCACACCGAACTGCATGGTGATATTTTTCATTTCTAATAGGCTGGGCATTATTCCCCCGTATTACCGGTTAGCGGAATTAATTAATCTCGGATTTTTTGTGGAAACCGTCGGCAACAATGGTGCTGTCGATATTCGATTTATCGACCTGAATAGGGGTTAATAACCAGGATGGTACGTCTTTGCTGCCGTTATTTAATGTGGCGTTGGCCTTCGGCTGTTCACCCTTGCCCAGTTGCACCGCGATGCCCGCCGCCTCGTCGGCCAGCTTGCTGATCGGCTTATACACCGTCATGGTCTGGGTACCGGCGACAATACGCTTCACCGCAGCCAAATCGGCATCCTGACCGGAAATAGCCACCTTACCCGCCAGACCCTGCGCGGCCAGCGCCTGGATCGCGCCACCGGCGGTGGCATCGTTGGAAGCCACTACCGCATCTATCTTGTTATTGTTGGCGGTCAGCGCATTTTCCATGATTTTTAATGCGTTTTCCGGCAACCATCCGTCGACCCACTGATCGCCCACCACCTTGATTTTCCCACCATCGATCAGCGGCTGCAGCACCTTCATCTGGCCCTGGCGGAACAGCTTGGCGTTGTTATCCACCGGCGAGCCGCCCATCAGGAAATAATTGCCCTGCGGCACCCGTTGCACCAGGCTTTGCGCCTGCAGCTCCCCAACCTTTTCATTATCAAAGGAGATGTAAAAATCGATATCGGCATTATTGATCATGCGATCATAAGCCAGTACCTTTATGCCTTCCCGTTTGGCCTCGCTAATGACGTTGCTCAATACCTTGCCGTTGTAGGGAATAATTACCAGCACGTCGACGCCACGGTTGATCATGTTTTCAATCTGCGCCATTTGGGTTTCTTCATTGCCATTGGCCGACTGAACAAACACATCTGCCCCCAGCGCTTTGGCTTTGCTGACGAAGATATCGCGGTCTTTTTGCCAGCGTTCCAGGCGCAGGTCGTCGATCGCCATGCCGATTTTGACTTCTTTACTAAACGCCGGTTGGCTGGCCAGCGCCAGCAGCGCGCAGACCGAAAGGAACACAGGTTTGAATTTCATCTTATATACCTTTGTTATTTAATATATATACCCTATGAATTTCAAGCTGCAGCTAGGCGGCCAGCTCGCTCATCTTCAGGCGCTTACTTGAGTAAGTAACTGAAGTGAGCGAGTGCAGCTAACAACGCTGCAACTTGAAAGGCGACAGGTAAGGGGCAATAATTGAAACAGACTCGTAGTGCAACTTAGAGCGGATTGTTATCGGTTATTTAATATTCAGCAATTACTGATTTTTACCGGCCAATTATGATTTTTGGTTTAATGTTGTTTTTATGATGGCGGTCATGCTTTCACGCTGAAAAACAGCAGGTCGACAAATAAAAATGAATTAAGCCTTAAATAAACTGCGGTTAATAACCGATTATGAGATCTGTCGCACATTTAATAATTCTGTGAATTTAACTGTGAAATAACGTAATTGAGCAGCCCGTCGCAAACTCCGAAGATAAAACCATCCCGTAAACCGGGCATTGCTACCCAGGAGTCGATAATGCAATCTTATTTTGATCAGCTTGAGCAAGTGCGCTACGAAGGCCCCACCAGTAATAATCCTCTGGCCTTTCATCACTACAATCCGGATGAACTGGTGCTCGGCAAGCGCATGGCGGAGCACCTGCGCTTTGCCGCCTGCTTCTGGCACACCTTCTGCTGGAACGGTGCGGACATGTTCGGCGTCGGCTCGTTCGATCGCCCCTGGCAGCAGCCGGGCGACGCGCTGACGTTGGCCAAACGTAAAGCCGACGTGGCGTTCGAGTTTTTCCACAAGCTGAACGTCCCCTATTACTGCTTCCATGATGTCGATGTCTCGCCGGAAGGCGCATCACTGAAAGAGTATCTGCACAACTTCGCAGAGATGACCGACGTACTGGAAGAAAAACAGCACAGCAGCGGCGTGAAACTGCTGTGGGGCACCGCCAACTGCTTCACCCATCCGCGTTACGGCGCCGGTGCGGCCACCAATCCGGATCCGGAAGTCTTCAGTTGGGCGGCCACCCAGGTGTTCACCGCCATGAACGCCACCCAGCGCCTGGGCGGTGAAAACTACGTGTTGTGGGGCGGCCGTGAAGGCTATGAAACCTTACTCAATACCGATCTGCGCCAGGAACGTGAGCAAATTGGTCGCTTTATGCAGATGGTGGTGGAGCACAAGCACAAAACCGGTTTCCAGGGCACCTTGCTGATCGAGCCCAAACCCCAAGAGCCAACCAAGCACCAATACGATTACGACGTCGCCACCGTTTACGGCTTCCTCAAGCAGTTCGGTCTGGAAAAAGAGATCAAGGTGAATATCGAAGCCAACCACGCCACGCTGGCAGGTCACTCGTTCCACCATGAGATCGCCACCGCCATTGCGCTCGGCATCTTTGGTTCCGTCGATGCCAACCGGGGCGACCCCCAGTTGGGCTGGGATACCGACCAGTTCCCGATCAGCGTGGAAGAGAACGCGCTGGTGATGTTCGAAATTCTCAAGGCCGGGGGCTTTACCACCGGCGGGCTTAACTTCGATGCCAAGGTGCGACGTCAAAGCACCGACAAATACGACCTGTTCTATGGCCATATTGGGGCTATGGATACCATGGCGCTGGCGCTGAAGGTCGCGGCAAAAATGGTGACCGACGGCCAGTTGCATCAGCAAGTGTCAAAACGCTATGCCGGCTGGAATGGTGAATTGGGCCAGCAAATTTTGCAGGGCAAACTGTCGCTCGAGGCGCTGGCACAGTACGCTGAAGGGCATGCACTGGCGCCACAGCACGTCAGCGGCCGCCAGGAACAGCTCGAAAACCTGATGAACCGCTATCTGTTCGGCTAACGATACCCAAAATAATTCGAGTTGCATCAAGGCGGCAACCAAGCGTATCCCCGGGAGCGTACAGCCAGTACGTGACAGAGGTACGCGCAGGCAGCCAACACTGATGCAGCTTGAAGTATGAAGAGTATAACCCCGTGCGGCACTGCGCCGCGCTTTTAAGGATCTTTTCCATGTATATCGGCATCGACCTCGGCACGTCCGGCGTAAAAGTCATTTTGCTCAGTGAGCAGGGCCAATTGCTCGCCAGCCACGGTGAGTCGCTGCCCATCTCCCGCCCGCATCCCTTATGGTCAGAGCAGGCCCCGCAAGACTGGTGGCACGCCACCGATCGCGCCATGCTGGCGCTGGGCAAACAACACAGCCTGCAACAGGTGAAGGCCATCGGTCTCAGCGGCCAGATGCACGGCGCCACCCTGTTGGACGCACGGCAACAGGTGCTACGCCCGGCCATTTTGTGGAATGACGGCAGAAGTGGCACGCAATGCCAGGCGTTGGAACAGGCGGTGCCGCAATCGCGGCAAATTACCGGCAACCTGATGATGCCGGGCTTCACCGCCCCTAAACTGCTGTGGGTGAAACAACATGAACCCCAGGTGTTTGAGCGCATCGATAAAGTGCTGTTACCCAAAGATTATTTACGCTGGTGCATCACCGGCGACTTCGCCAGCGACATGTCGGACGCCGCCGGTACCGGCTGGCTAAACGTGGCACAGCGCGACTGGGGCGACGAGATGCTGGCCGCCTGCGGCCTGACCCGCCGCCAGATGCCGCAACTGTTCGAGGGTAATCAGGTCACCGGTCAAATCCATACCGAACTGGCCCGGCGCTGGGGCATGTCACCAGTACCTGTCGTGGCCGGTGGCGGCGATAATGCCGCCGGGGCGATCGGTGTGGGGCTATATCAGGCTGGCCGGGCAATGCTGTCGCTCGGTACCTCGGGGGTTTATTTTGCCGTCAGCGACGGCTTTCTCAGCAATCCGGCCAGCGCGGTGCACAGCTTCTGCCATGCGCTGCCCGACACCTGGCACCTGATGTCGGTGACCCTCAGCGCCGCCTCCTGTCTGGACTGGGTTTGCAAACTGACTAACGTCGAAGACGCCGCCACCCTGCTGCGCAATGTCGAACAGGCTCCCCCGGCGGCGGCTTCGCTGTGGTTTCTGCCCTACCTGTCCGGCGAACGGACGCCGCATAACAATCCGAACGCCAAGGGGGCATTCTGGGGCCTCACCCACCAACATGGACCGAACGATCTGGCTCGTGCGGTGCTGGAAGGCGTAGGTTTCGCTCTGGCAGAGGGCATGGACGTGCTGCACGCCAGCGGGCTACAGCCCTCCAGCATCACCCTGATTGGCGGCGGTGCGCGTAGCCCGTTCTGGCGGCAAATGCTGGCGGATATCAGCGGTCAACGACTGGAATACCGCACCGGCGGCGACGTCGGCCCGGCGCTGGGGGCCGCGCGGCTGGCGCAGATCGCCATGAATCCGCAGCGTTCACTCGGCGAACTGCTGCCTGAGTTGCCGCTGGAGCAGGTACATACCCCGAATGCCGAGCGCCATCAGCAATACGCAGAACAACGCAGCACCTTCCGCGAACTCTATACTCGCTTGTTGCCGCTGATGTAATACCAGAGGGGGCATTAGCCATGCCCCCTCAGACTGATGACAAACCTCATTCCTGCCCAGAGCGAGTCGAGGCCGATAAATAAAAATCAGGAAAATCAATTTATTGATTTTCGGCTGCTCACCACAAAGCAGGAAAAACCACGTTTTTTCCTGCTTTGTCAGCAACCTAAGGGGGCATTAGCCATGCCCCCTTATTATTGCGAAATCGAATAGTCGCCAGTGGCAAATGTCACTGCCAACCCGTCGGCTCCTCTCCTAAATTGGTGGCTGTCTTTTGACGCACTTCACCTCTGGATTAAGGAACTGAACGTGGAAAAAAACCAACAACAAAGCCGCAGAGCTTTCCTCAGCCAAACTGGCAAAATTACCACTGCCTGCGCGGTGATCGGCCTGACCGGCGGCATGGCGCAGGCCGCCGTACCCACCGGCAGCCCTTGTTTACCGGAGGCCCAACCCATGACCCTGACCGACAGCCACTACTGGCTGAGCGATGTGCGGCTGGAAGAGGGTTTCGAGTACGATGGCGACACGGTGATCGGCACCCGCACCGTGCTCTATCAGCTTGAAATCAAAAACGGCAAGATTGCGGCTATCCACCCGAAGGATGCAGCGGCCCCCGCCGGTGTACCGCGCTATCAGGCACAGGGCCAGTTGCTGTTACCGGCATTTCGCGACATGCATATCCATCTGGATAAAACCTTTTACAGCGGCCCATGGCAGGCACCACGCCCACGCCAGGGCAAAACCATCATGGATATGATCGCGCTGGAACAAACATTAATCCCCAAACTGTTGCCCACCTCGCAACAGCGCGCAGAAAACCTGATCGCCCTGTTGCAATCCAAAGGCAGCACCGTGGCACGCAGCCACTGCAATATCGATCCGGTCAGCGGGCTGAAAAGCCTGGAACACCTGCAACGGGCACTGGAAAAGCATCAGGCGGACTTCAGTTGTGAAATAGTCGCCTTCCCGCAGCACGGGCTGCTGCATTCCAAAGTCGAGGGTTTGATGCGCGAAGCCATGCAGATGGGGGTGCAATACGTTGGCGGGCTGGATCCGACCAATGTCGACGGGGCGATGGAACAGTCGTTGGATGCCATGTTCCAGATTGCACTCGATACCGGCAAAGGCGTCGATATCCACCTGCACGAAACCAGCCCGGCCGGGGTGGCCGCCATCAACTACATGATTACTACCGTAGAAAAGAGCCCTTCGCTGCGCGGCAAAGTCACCATCAGCCATGCCTTTGCCCTGACCGCGCTGAACCCGAATGAATTAGAGGAAACCGCCACCCGGCTGGCGGCACAGCAAATCACCATCGCTTCGACGGTGCCGATTGGTGGGCTGATGATGCCACTGCCGCAGCTCAGTGAGAAAGGGGTATTTGTGATGACCGGAACCGACAGCGTGATTGACCATTGGTCCCCGTTCGGCACCGGCGACATTCTGGAAAAAGCCAACCTTTACGCCCAGCTGTATCGGGGTTCCGACGAGTTCCATCTGTCACGCGCCATGGCGATTTCCACCGGCGGGGTGCTGCCGCTGAATGACAAAGGCCAACGGGTGTGGCCCAAAGCCGGGGACAGCGCGGAATTCGTGCTGATCGACGCCAGTTGCTCCGCCGAAGCGGTAGCCCGTCTGCCGACGCGCCGCACCACCTTCCATCAAGGGCGGCTGGTGGCCGGTCAGGTTGGCAAAGCCTGATATAGGTCCGCTAATGCCACCATGATGGCCGTTTTTGGCCTTCTTCCCAGCAGGATAACGGCTCAGTATGGCGTTATACCTAATTGGCGGAGGGCCGAAAATGTCACATAGCGCGTTATTGATCATCGATGTTCAACAATCATTTCAGCATCGTCCATTCTGGCAAGAGCAGGATCTCCCCGCTTTCCAACAGGCGTTGACGCGGTTGATTGCAGGCTGCCGTCAGCAGGGTGTAGCGTTGGTTGATGTATTCCATGTGTCGCCAGAGGGGCCATTTTCTTTGGCGTCCGGCTGGGTAAAGCGCCTGCCGTTCCTCGACCATCAGGCCGATGTCACCGTACACAAACAGGTGCATAACGCGTTGACCGAATCCGGCCTGGACGCCTGGCTGAGCCAACGGGATATCAATCATTTGATTATCTCCGGCATTCGTACCGAACAATGCTGCGAAACCACCACCCGGGTGGCGGCCGATCTCGGCTACCGGGTGACTTTCGTGACCGAGGCCACGCTGACTTTCCCGATGCAGCATCCCGACGGAGAAGTCTTTACCACCGAACAACTCAAGCGGCATACTGAGACGGTGCTGGTCGACCGCTTCGCCCGCATCGCCAGCGTGGATGAGGCTCTGGCGCAACTCTCACAGGAGTAACCATGCCGCAGGCCGTCTACTTTCTGATGCTGCCCCAGGTGCTGTCGCTGGACGTCAGCGGCCCGGCCGAAACCCTGCGTCTGGCCGGGCAGTTCAGTCTGCACTACATCAGCCCAGTGCCGCAGGTTATCTGCTCGGTTGGCATGACGTTGAGTCAGCTCCAGCCGCTGCCTGACCGGCTGGAAGACGGCGCTATTTTAGTGGTGCCGGGCGTCAGTGATTCGCAACATTTCTTCGCCAATGCGCCGGCCGAACAGGCCCGCCGCTGGCTGGCAGCGCTGCAACCCGACCTGCAACAGCAACGTATCACGCTGGTCTGTGTCTGTTCCGGCGCCCTGCTGGCAGCACAGGCCGGTTTGCTCGACGGTTACCAGTGCACCACCCATCACGACGTGCTCGAACGCATGCGCCAGCAGGCCCCGGCAGCGCAGGTGAAAGAAAACCGCATCTTTGTTGAAGACCGCAGCGTTTACACCAGCGCCGGCATCACTGCCGGTATCGATCTGGCACTGCACCTGATTAATCGCCAATGCGGTGCTACCCAGGCGATGGAGATTGCCAGGGAAATGGTGGTGTATTTTCGCCGTTCCGGCGACGACCCGCAGCTTTCGCCCTGGCTCCGCTACCGAAACCATCTGCACCCGGCAGTACACCGGGCGCAAGACGTGATGGCTGCCGAACCGGAAGCGGAATGGTCGGTGCCGCAGGTGGCGGAAAAGGCTCACGTCAGCAGTCGCCATCTGGCGCGGCTATTCCGCAGCCATGTTGGTATCAGCGTGCGTGAGTACCATGAGCAACTACGGCTGGCAGTGGCGCAGCAGCGTCTGCAGCAAGGCTATGGGCTGGAGAAAGCGGCGTTGGCCGCGGGGTTTTCCTCTGGCCGCCAACTGCGCCGCGCCCAGCTGCGCGGCTCAAGCGGATTATGACACCAGCCGCCGAGAGTCTATTTTCTGCAGGCCTATCGACAGCAGCAGGCTAAGCGCCAGCGCCACGCCGAACACCCAGAAGATATCCAGCAACGGATGAGATGTCAGTTCCAGGTGCCGGTTGCGCATAAAGTTAACGATAATGGCGTGAAAACCGTAGATTGCCAGCGAATGTCGGGAAAAAATGCCCAACCAGCCAATCGGCTCCGGCAAGCAATTTTTAAACCAGATAACCAGCGATACCGCCGCGATAAACACCAGCGGGCCGCAGTAAATGTAATAGGTATCGGCAAAGTTGCCGTTAATGAACATCTGGCTTTTGGTGCCGTGAATAATCAACGCCACGCAGGACACAAAACCAAACGCCGCCAGCCCACTGACGCCACGTCCCTGAGTGTCCATCATGCCAATCGCCCGTCCGGCCAACGCATACAGCAGGTAATAGAAGGTATCGCCGTAAATATACAGATTTACCGGTAGCAGGTGCGCGTTGCCCAGGGTCAGCGAGCGGGTATTGGGGTTGGCGATCACCGCCAGGATCACCAGCACAGCGGCCAGATAGCGGCGCGATACCGGTTTGACGCTGACCAGCGGCGACAGCAAGTAAATGACCGCAATCGCATAGAAGAACCACAGGTGATAGAACACCGGCTTCAGTAGCATGCCGCGCAGCGAAGGCCAGAAGCCGATTTTGGTGAACGTCGCGATATAGATCAACGCGATGGTGCTGTAGAACAAGATGCAACAGCCAATGCGGATGAAATGTTTCTTACCAGCGCTTTTCTCGCCGAAAAACAGGTAGCCGGAAATCATGAAAAACAGCGGCACCGAGACGCGTGACAGCGAGTTCAGCACGTTGGCGATATCCCAGTTGTGTTCCCCCACCGCCACCCCGCTGGTGACGTAATAGGTAGTTGCGTGGATCATCACCACCATCATGCACGCCACCGCACGCAAGTTATCTATCCAGCCAATTTTATTACTCAAAAGGTCGCCCGCAATATTGTCATCTTCGTCTGTTATATACCCTATAGCTTTCAAGTTGCAGCTAGGCGACCAACTCGCTCATCCCCGGGCACTTACACAAGATCGTCCCTGGGGTGAGCGACAAATCTGTCGGGAACAGATTTGAACGCGCGATCAGCGGCCCTGAAAGGGCAAGAACCCTGGATGGGCCTTGTAAGCAGGTAACAACGCTGCAGCTTGAAAGATGACGGGTATAAAGAGGTTAACTAGCCAAAGTGTGGGTGGCAACCCTGATGGGCAATATCAGAATGTGCTGAAACCACACCGGATGATTGCCAAGGTGAACAATTGGCGGCAAAATAGCCGCCACAACTCGCTCAGATAGCGCTCCCCGCCCTGACAGTTCCTTATTTCTTCTTTACTTTCAGTACGATAACTATGAAAACAACATTACCACCTGCGGCTCGCTTGGGTCGACAGGCGCTTTTATTCCCTCTTTGTCTGGTGCTGTTCGAATTTGCCACCTATATCGGCAACGATATGATCCAACCTGGCATGTTGGCGGTAGTGGCAGATTTCAACGCCGGTGAAGAGTGGGTGCCAACCTCAATGACCGCCTATCTGGCCGGCGGTATTTTCCTGCAGTGGCTGCTGGGGCCGTTGTCGGATCGCCGTGGCCGTCGCCCGGTGATGTTGGCCGGTGTGGCGTTCTTTATCGTCTCCTGCCTGGCGATTTTGCTGGTGACTAACATCGAGCAATTTATCTTTATGCGTTTCCTGCAGGGGATTGGCCTGTGCTTTATCGGCGCGGTCGGCTACGCCACGATACAGGAATCCTTTGAGGAATCGGTGTGCATAAAAATCACCGCGCTGATGGCCAACGTGGCGCTGATCGCCCCGCTGCTCGGGCCATTGGCCGGTGCTGCGTTGATCCACGTCGCGCCGTGGCAGAGCATGTTCGTGTTGTTCGCTGCGCTGGCGGCCTTTGCCTTCTATGGCCTGTGGAAAGCGATGCCGGAAACCGCGACGCTACAGGGTGATAAATTTTCGGCCGCCAACTTGTGGCGCGACTATCGCCAGGTGCTGTCGAACCGCCGCTTTATCTGCGGGGCACTGGCCATTGGCTTCGCCAGCCTGCCGCTGCTGGCCTGGATTGCCCAATCACCGGTGATCCTGATCAGCGGCGAGTCGCTGTCGACGCTCGATTACGGCCTGTTGCAAATTCCGGTGTTCGGTGCGCTGATCCTCGGCAACCTGACGCTGGCGCGTTTGACCGGTAAAAACAGCGTACAACGCCTAATCAAACTGGGCGCAGGGCCAATGATGCTGGGGCTGTTGATCGCGGCACTGGCGACGCTGTTCTCAAGCCACGCCTACCTGTGGATGACCGCAGGCCTGAGCCTGTACGCCTACGGTATCGGGCTGGCCAATGCCGGGCTGGTTCGCCTGACGTTGTTTTCAAGCTCCGTCAGCAAAGGCACGGTTTCCGCCACCATGGGCATGCTGAGCATGATGGTGTTCACCGTCGGTATCGAGCTGACAAAAGTGGCCTACGTGTGGGGCGGCAGCGGATTGTTCAATTTGTTCAACCTGATTAGCGGCCTGTGCTGGCTGGCGCTGGTGGCGCTGTTCCTCAGCAAACGCCGCAGCGGCGACGCAACGCCTGCGCCTAACCAAGCGCGGTAACGACAAGCGGGGCTAACGCCCTAATGCTTGTCAGTTAAGCCTGACTGGCATTTCTTATCCAATCCCTGTGCGCTCCGTGCAGGAGGAATTGCCGTAAATATCCCGCATTTCTCTGCTACTGCCATGAACGGCAATTGGAGGGGCCGAAGGCGCGGCCCCTCCACCCGCGCCCTCGCTTAACACCGTCTGTCCGCTACGCGGATACCCTCGCTGCACCTGCGTTGTCGGGCGGGTCGGCTACGACAAACCTCCCTGTTAGTCTCGCCTCAACCGGCCTTCCCTGGCCGGTTGCCCCTGACAACGCCGTCTTGCTCGGCAGCCGGTGATGCGCGCCAGGGTCAACACCCGAATCGGTTGCCACCGGGCAACGTTGGATATTGCGTTATAAAAAACAGTGAAAATGATGAGATGAGCAGGGTGTTGGGCGCCCTTGAAGACGCCGAACGCAGGAGCGGCGCATAGGCGAAACCGCCACGGACGGCGGTTTCAGGCGAGACAGGCAGGGACGCCTGTCGTAGCCGGCCGTGATGCGCGGTGACGGAGGGAGGGGCGTTGGCGTAGCCAACCGTCTGACAGGGCAAAGGCGCGGGTTGCAAGGGGCCGCGCCTACGGCCCCTTGCTCGGTCGAGACGAGTGAGTTTCATGGCGCATTTCACCTTTATCGACCGAAAACTTCACCACACCTTCAGAAAAACGTTAACTGACAAGCATTAGGCTAACGCCCCGCTTTAGCGTATCACCATCAACGGCCAAACAGCCCGCCATCGCGCAGCAGATGCTGGTTGCCCTTGCGGCGAGTGAAACCGCTGCGGTCGAAGAACTCCAGCACCTGGATCGCCAGCTTGCGGCCCACACCGAGCCGATCGCGAAAATCGGCGGCATTGGCGCTGCCCTGCTCCACATCAAGCTCGCGGATCAGTGCCGCGAACTGTTCAATACGTCGACTTAGGTAATAACGATCCACCACTACTGCCGTGACATGCCCCAACTGTGCCGCTTTACGCAATGTCGCCCGTATCCGGGCCTCGTCTTCGCCCAATTCGCTCGCCAAATCGCGTACCCACCATGCCTCGTCGCCAAACCGCGGCTCAATACTTTCCCACAGGGTCAGTTCTTCGGCACTGAACGCCAGACCGTGCTCCGGCAGGTGCAACCAACCCCGGGTATTGTTTATCAACCGCTCGGCCAGCAGCCGATCGATCATCATAAATACCAGCGGTTCAGCAAGCTGAGGCAAAGCCATGCGCCGTAGGCGTGCCCGCCCCAGGCCGAGCTGATCGGCATGCTGCTGGTGATACTCGGCCAATACCTGCAATAAACGCTGTTGGCCCTGCTGTGCATTCTCCTGCGCCAGCGCCATATCGCCGGCAATCAGCAACTCACAGCCCGCCAACAGTGCTGCCAATTCGCCTGCGGTCAGTTGCCGGGCCCAGGAAAAGGCGGCCAGATCCAGTGCGCCATTAGGCAGATGCAACGCCAACACTTGCCGGTCATCGTCGGCCTGTGCCAGCGCCGCCAGCCAGGTCAGATACTCAGGTTGGCGCTTGCCTCGCTTCGGGGTGGTCAAACTCAGTACTCTGGCACCGCCCAGCGTTTGGCGAGCGCCAATATCCCGCAGCACCAGCCGGTCGTTTTCCGCCAGCCACAGTGGACAATCGAGGAGTAGCTCTGCCAGCCCCTCATTGAGCAGCGAAATTCGCCCGGTGATATGGCTGGCGGCATGATGCAGATGCAGCGGTTGCCAATGTTTTATCGGTTGGTCAGCATCCAACGCAACCAAAATGCGCTCGGCAGCGGCCAGCGGCTTTTGTGCCAGCAGCCAGTCACCGCGCGCCACCTGCTCTTTACTGACGTCACCGCTGATATTCAACGCGATACGCTGCCCGGCCTGCGCCTGCTCAACCTGCTGGTTTTGCGCGTGCAGGCCGCGTACCCGCACCGGAGTATCGGCACCGGTCAGCCACAGCGAGTCACCCACCGCCACCTGCCCGCCCAGCGCGGTACCGGTCACCACCAGACCCGCACCTTTTACGCTGAACGCGCGATCCACCGCCAGACGGAAGCGACGGCTTAACGCATGTTCGTTTGACTGCAACGCCAACAGGTGCGCACGCAATGCATCGATCCCCCGCGCCTGTAGCGCTCCGGTGACGAACATCGGCACCTGATGCCACCCCTGGTGCGCCAGCTCGTCACTTAGCTGGCGTCGTACCTCTTCAATGCGTTCCTCATCCACCCGATCGGCCTTGGTCAGCGCCACAGTCAGCGCCGGCCGACCACTTAACCGCAGGATGGCCAGGTGCTCGCGGGTTTGCGCCATCACGCCGTCGTCACAGGCCACCACCAGCAGCGCATGGTCAATGCCGCCAACGCCTGCCAGCATATTGGCGAGGAATTTTTCATGACCGGGTACGTCGATAAAACCCAGCACCCGGCCATCCGGCTGCGGCCAGTAGGCATAGCCCAGATCTATGGTCATGCCGCGGCGTTTTTCTTCCGGCAGCCGATCGGCATTAATCCCGGTAATCGCCTGCAGCAGGGTGGTTTTGCCATGGTCGACATGGCCGGCGGTAGCGATAATCATGCGCTCAGCGCCTCAATCAATGCGTTTTCCTGCTCCAGACAGCGTAGATCCAGCCACAGCCTGCCGTCGTTAATGCGACCAATCACCGGTTGCGGCAGACGGCGCCAGCGTTCCGCCAGTGCCTCCAAAGTCGCGCCGCGACCGTCCTGCGGCGTAAAGGTCAATGCATAGCTGGGCAGCCGATCCACCGGCAATGAACCGCTACCGATCTGCGACCAGCACGGCTCGGCACGCAACTGGAAATGCCCGGCAAACTGCGGCGTCAACGCCTGTAACAGTCGCTCGGCGGCATACTGCATGGCCTGCTGTGGGCGAGTGAGCAACCGCAGCGTCGGCAGTTGCTCCGCCAACAATTCAGGTTGTTGATAAAGGCGCAGCGTGGCCTCCAGCGCTGCCAGCGTCAGCTTGCCGACGCGCAGCGCACGCTTTAAAGGATGCTGCTGCAACCTGGCGATCAGCGCCTTTTTACCGACAATGATGCCGGCCTGTGGGCCGCCCAACAATTTGTCACCGGAGAAGGTCACCAGATCCACCCCGGCAGCCAGCAGCCGCTGCGGCATAGGTTCGGCCGGCAGGCCGTACTGCGCCATATCAATCAATGAGCCGCTGCCCAGATCAGTGGCGGTCGGCAGGCCGTGTTCGGCACCAAGCCGCGCCAGCTCGGCTTCTTCCACCGCGGCGGTAAAACCCTGGATGCTGTAGTTGCTGGTATGCACCTTCATCAGCAACCCGGTCTGTTCGTTAATTGCGTTACGGTAGTCCTTTAGATGGGTGCGGTTGGTCGTGCCGACTTCGACCAACTGGCAGCCCGCCTGACGCATCACATCGGGGATGCGGAACGCGCCGCCAATTTCCACCAGTTCACCGCGCGACACCACCACTTGCTTGCCGGGGGCGATCGCCGCCAGCATCAGTAGTACCGCTGCCGCATTGTTATTGACGATGCAGGCGTCTTCCGCGCCGGTCAGTTGACACAATAAATCCGCGACGGCGCGATCGCGATGGCCGCGACCGGCACCATCGAGATCGTATTCCAGCGTCACCGCCGCGCCCATCGAACACGTCACCGCCTCTATCACCGGTTGCGCCAGCAAGGCCCGGCCGAGATTGGTGTGCAACACGGTACCACTGAGATTGAATACCGGGGCCAGCGACGGGCGTTGCTGTTGTGCCAACCTGACGCCAAGCGCCTGCGGCCAGTCAGCACACCAGCCAGGCAACCGTTGATGTTGTTTAATTGCCTCACGCGCCTGTAATTGCAGTTGGCGCAGTAGCTCGCTAATCAGCGTTTGGCCATGTTGTGCCACCAGCGGTTCGATAGCGGGATCGCGCAGCAGGCGGTCAATGGCGGGTAACTGGCTGTAAAGATGCTGGGATTCTGTGCTCATGGTCGCTCGGTTTTAATGTAATGGTCTCGGCATAAAGCAAAACCCCGCCGCAGCGGGGTAAGACTGCTGACCAAGCCTTGGTGGTTAACGTAATGATTTGAGTACCAATAAAAACAAAAGAATGATGTCTACTGGTTTACCCCAAACATCCGAAAACCACGTTTTTCGGGTGTTTGTCATCAATCTAAACCCCGCCGCAGCGGGGTAAGAGAAAGCAGATCAGGGGGGCGAGGTGCGGGCAAAGCTTTCGCGGGCAAACAGCCGTTCGGCCAGTTTGATCAACGCCGGTCGTTCAACGCACCAGTTGGGCATGATGCGGCGAAAGTTGAGGTAGCCCAATGCGCAGCCGGTAGCGATGTCCGCCAGCGTCAGCGTTTCGGTGTTCAACAGCTTTTTTTCCTGCGCCAACTTTTCCAGCGCGTCCAGCCCGTGCGTCAGCTTGGCGCGCTGGCGCAGGATCCAGTTTTCGTCCTGTTTGTCCGACGCCCGTTTGCTCTCGCGAAACAGCGTGGCGGCGGCCTCTGTCACGCCATCCGCCAGGGCTTCCACCTGACGTATGCTCAGTGCTGCCGCGCGATCGGCAGGTAAAAAAGCCGGAGCTACCGACAACAACTCAAGGTATTCGGCGATCACCCGCGAGTCGTAAAAGACGCTACCGTCGTCAGCCACCAGCACCGGAACCTTGGCGAGCGGATTTAGCTCCACCACCCGGCTGCCCGGCTCATACGGCGGATCGTTAACGAATTCGAACGCCATACCCTTTTCCAACAGCATCACGGAAATCTTGCGGACAAAAGGGCTGGTGTAACTGCCAATAAGCTTCATCAGTCTTCCCCTCGGCTTGCAAACCTCAGCGTTGTTATTTGATCGTCAGCGTGTCGATAATCTGCTGCACCAGTGCCTGGTGCGCCTCCGGCGTTTTGGCCGGCGACAACATTTGCAGCGTCACCACCCGCTTATTGAACACCGTCAGCACGATGGTGGATACCACCTTCTGCCCGTTGATGCTCTGCTCGGTATCCAGACGATGGAATTTCTGTTTACCGACGGTGAAGTTCTCTTCTTTGGTGGTCTGGATATTCTGATAACGGTCGGCCAGTTCGGTAATGATGCTCTGCGTCAGATCTTTCAGCATTTTATCGCTGCTGTTGAGCTTCATGTCGTCAGGCGGGATCACTTCGGAAGAGACGGTGCTCTGGCGCGATTTGCCGTCCAGAAAGCGCTGAATAGTGGATTGGCTGTCGTTGATGATGCCGCTGTTCTGGGTCTGATCGCTAAAGCCCGATGGCAATTCAAAGGTAATCTTGCCCTTTTGCATCGAGACTTTCAGGCCCGGAGGAGCTGCAGGTTTTGTCTCCACCACCGGCGGTGGCGGTGCAGGTTGCGTGACGACCGGCTTGGTATCCGGCTTCGGCACTTCCGGTTTGGTGTCGTCCTTGTTGTCACAGGCCGCCAGTCCGATGGCCAAAACGGCAACCGCCGTGAATTTCGCAATGGTCTTCAACATCGTCAGTCCCTTTCCTTTCGCTTCGCGCGTCATTGCGTAAACGTAGCAAGTCGCCCCGGCGAATGCCAGAAACCCAGTCCGAAATTAATCATTGTTGTTCACTACCAAGAGACGTAGCGAGCAACGGCAGTTTGAGCGCGGACAGCGCACAGGCCCCGGAGCGTACACGCAGTACGTGAGGAGGCCGAGCACTGCCCAAGGTCAACATGCCGCAGCACAGTAGCCGGAGACCATCATTCCCCAGGGAACAGGAACGGGTTGATGCTGCTACGTGCAAAGCCTTCATCTTCCATTTTGGCGTCGAGCACCAGCGTGGCCAGATCGTCGGCAACCGCCTCAACCTGCGGGTCTTTCTCCTGATATAAAATCTTCAGGTAAGTGCCGCAGTCACCGCAGCTTTCCGCTTTCACTGCCGCCAGTTCGCTGTCCAGCGACCAGTAGTTGAGGTCACGGGTCTGCTCACAGTTGCTGCATTTGATTCGCACCACGTGCCATTCGCTTTCGCACAGGTTGCAGTGCAAATAACGCAGGCCGCTGACGGTGCCGATATGCACCACGCTGGAAACCGGGATACTGCCGCACACCGGGCAGAATTGGCGGTGCTCGCCATATTCGGCGCGTGCCTTGCCGGGGATAAGACCTGCCATCTGCGCCCAGTAAAGCGACAGCGCGGCCCAGATAAACGGCGCTTTCTCGCTGCCAATCTTGCTGAACTCTTGGTTAAGCAACGCCTGAGCCATCAGTTCTAACTCATGCGACGAGGCCTTTTCCAGGTTATCCAGCACCGCCAGAATGTGTTCCGGCGCCTGCGGGCGCAACTCGGCAATCAGCGAAGCCAGCAGTTTGTGCCAGTGTTCACTGCGCGGAAAAACGCTCAGATCCAGCGGGGGTTTGCCGCTGGCTGCGCCCTGTTGTAACGCTTCGGTCAGATCCAACGTCAGCGGATTGTCGTGCAACGCGTGATGTTGCGCCTCGGCCAGTTGGGCGGCGAAGTTCAGGTAGTCGCCCAGCGGGTTGTCGGTCGCCAGCTTGCGCAGGCGTTCAGCACGGCGGCTGTAAAGGCTTTTCAGATTCGCGAAAAGTAACGGCGGGATGGTTTCCGCCGTTGTGGACTTCTCACGCTGTGCCCCTAACTGCTCTTTAGGAACAATGCGGATGCTCATCAGGGTTTGTCTTCCTGTTGTTTCTCGCGGACCTCTCGGTACCAACGCGGGTGATGTTTTTTAGCCCAGGCCGCCGGCACCCAGCCTTCCACCATCGCGGTAATGGTGCCTTTTACCCACAGCGCGGCGTAAATATGCACCATGATAACGATAATCAGGCCAACCCCTGCCAGCGAATGCACCAGCAACGCGATACGGATCAGCGGTATCGGGAAGGACGGCGCAAAGTACGGCCGCCAAATCACCACACCGCTGGCCAGCAACAGCACCAGACTAATGATTGCCGCCCAGAATACGCACTTCTGACCGAAATTATAACGCCCGGTGTCACCCACTTCTTCGTTCATGACGATTTTTTGGATGTTTTTAGCCCAGACGATGTCTTCACGGTTGATCAGGTTATGCTTCCAGTAGCGCAGGAACATCAGCAGGAAGGCCACAAACATAATCACCCCGATAAAAGGGTGCAGAATGCGCGCCAACTGCGGCGTGCCGAGAATGTTCATCAACCAGTTGAAGGAAGGGAAAAAGAACCCCAACCCGCTGATGGCGGCGAACACAAAGCAGAACGCCACAATCCAGTGGTTAATCCGCTCCGGCGCGCTGTAGCGCTGAATACGCTTTTCCTTCTTCATTTGCGCGTCTCCTCATCGTGCAGTTCGTCGTTGTCTTCCTCTTCGACGCGATTAGGGCCGACGCCGACATAGTGGAACACGCTCGCTGCAAAGGTGGCGGCAAAGCCGATGGCCGCCAGGGGTTTCCACACGCCTTTCCAGAACGTGACTGCCGGGCTGATGGTCGGGTTATCCGGCAAACCGTGATACAGCTGCGGCTTGTCGGCATGGTGCAGCACATACATCACGTGGGTGCCGCCCACGCCCGCCGGATCGTACAGACCGGCGTTCTGATAACCTCGGGTGTTCAGCTCGCTGACGCGCTCGGCGGCGATCTCCTTCATGGCGTCCTTGGTGCCGAAATGGATGGCCCCGGTCGGACAGGTCTTCACACAGGCCGGTTCCTGGCCGACATCAACCCGATCGACGCACAGGGTGCACTTGTACACCCGGTTGTCGTCCTTGTTCATGCGCGGCACATCGAACGGGCAACCGGCGATGCAGTAACCGCAGCCGATGCAGTGTTCAGACTGGAAATCGACGATGCCGTTGGCGTACTGGATGATGGCCCCTTCCGACGGGCAGGCCTTCAGGCAGCCCGGATCGGCGCAGTGCATGCAGCCGTCCTTGCGGATCAGCCACTCCAGCTTGCCGTTCTCCTCAACTTCGGAAAAGCGCATCACCGTCCACGACTTGGCGGTCAGATCGGCGGGGTTATCGTACACCCCGACGTTGTGACCGATTTCATCGCGGATGTCGTTCCATTCGGAACAGGCCACCTGACAAGCCTTGCAGCCGATACAGGTGGTGACATCGATCAGTTTGGCCACTTCCTCCTGGTGGTCACGGGCGCGCGGCGCCGGCGTGAAACCATTGGTGGCGGATTTACGAATGATGTCCTGAGATTGCATTGCCATAATTCGTCTCCGTTACACCTTTTCCACGTTGACCAGGAACGCCTTGAACTCTGGCGTTTGCGTATTGGCATCACCGACAAACGGCGTCAGCGTATTGGCAATAAAGCCTTTCTTCGCCACCCCTTCGTAACCCCAGTGGATCGGGATACCTATGGTGTCGACCTCCTGGCCGTGCACCTGCAGGGTACGGATACGCTTGGTCACCACTGCCTTGGCCTTGATAAAGCCGCGGTTGGAGCTGACCTTCACCGTATCGCCATGCTGAATGCCTTTTTTCGCCGCCAGCTTCTCGCCAATCTCCACAAACTGCTCCGGCTGTGCGATAGCGTTGAGTATCGCGTGCTTGGTCCAGTAGTGGAAATGCTCGGTCAATCGGTAAGTTGTCCCAACGTACGGGAACTTGTCGGAAGTGCCCATTGCTGCCAGATCGTCCTTGAACACCCTGGCCGCCGGGTTGGAAACCACGTTCGGGTGCAGCGGGTTGGTACCGAGCGGCGTTTCAAACGGCTCGTAGTGTTCCGGGAACGGCCCTTCGGCCATTTTATCGGTGGCAAACAGGCGGCCCATGCCTTCCGGCTGCATGATGAATGGCCCCACGTCACTGCCCGGTGCGGCGGCGCTGTAGTCCGGAATATCCACCCCGCCCCACTTGGTGCCGTCCCACTCCAGCAACTGACGTTTTGGATCCCAGGGCTTGCCCTGTGGATCGGCAGAAGCACGGTTGTACAGGATGCGGCGGTTGAGCGGCCAGGCCCAGGCCCAACCCAGCGTATTGCCGAGACCGGAAGGATCGGCGTTATCGCGCCGCGCCATCTGGTTACCGGCCTGTGTCCAGCTACCGGCGAAGATCCAACAGCCGCTGGCCGTCGTACCGTCGTCACGCAGGTGGGCAAAGGTGCTGAGTTGCTCACCTTTTTTCGCCAGCACTTTGCCGTCGGCGTCGAGAACATCCGCCAACGCCTTGCCGTTGCTTTCCATCGCCACTTCTTCAGAAGCAGGATTTTCCGGCGTCAGATAATCCCAGGTCATGTTCAGCACCTGTTCAGGTACCGCCCCCCCTTCACGCGCGTACATCTCACGCAGACGGATAAAGATACCCGCCAGGATTTCCCCGTCGTTCATCGCTTCACCCGGAGCATCAGCGCCCTTCCAGTGCCACTGCAACCAGCGCCCGGAGTTGACGATTGAACCGTTCTCTTCAGCGAAGCAGGTGGACGGCAGGCGGAACACCTCGGTCTGAATCTTCGACGGATCAACGTCGTTGAACTCGCCGTGGTTCTGCCAGAAGTTGGAGGTTTCGGTATTGAGCGGATCAATGGTCACCAGGAACTTCAGTTTTGACAGCGAGGCCACCACCTTGTTCTTGTTCGGGAACGACGCCACCGGGTTAAAGCCCTGACAGAAGTAACCGTTGACCTTGCCTTGTGACATCAGCTCGAAGTACTGCAGCACATCGTAGCCTTTGTCCCACTTCGGCAGCCAGTCGAAGCCCCAGCCGTTTTCCTTCTGCGCCTTGTCGCCGTAGAAGCTCTTCATCATGCTGACGAAGAATTTCGGGTAGTTGCTCCAGTAGTTCACCTGGCCCGGCAGCAGCGCCTTCGGCGTATTGGCTTTCAGGTAGGTGTCGATATCGGTCTGTTTCTCCGACGGCAGCGTCATATAGCCCGGCAGGCTCTGCGACAGCAGGCCCAGGTCGGTCAGACCCTGAATGTTGGAGTGGCCGCGCAGCGCGTTGACGCCGCCGCCCGCCATGCCCATGTTACCGAGCAACAGCTGGATCATCGCCATGGTGCGGATGTTCTGCGCGCCGACCGAGTGCTGAGTCCAACCCAGGGCGTACAGGAACGACGCGGTTTTATCCGCCACACAGGTTTCGGCGATGTATTCGCACACCTTGATGAAGTCTTCGGTTGGCGTACCGCAGATATTGTTTACCACCTCCGGCGTATAGCGGCTGACGTGCTGTTTGAGCAGGTTCCACACGCAACGCGGGTCCTGCAGTGTCAGATCGCGCTTGGCGAAGCCGTTTTCATCGAACTGGTAGTTCCAGGTGGTTTTATCGTACTTGCGGTTTTCCGCGTCATAACCGCTGAACAGGCCGTCTTCAAAGGTAAAGTCTTCCCGCACCAGCAGGCTGGCGTTGG
The DNA here is from genome assembly GCF_052691735.1 of Serratia sp. NA_13. Classification (NCBI taxonomy): domain Bacteria; kingdom Pseudomonadati; phylum Pseudomonadota; class Gammaproteobacteria; order Enterobacterales; family Yersiniaceae; genus Serratia; species Serratia sp. NA_13. The sequence goes on along the minus strand of NZ_JBQZFV010000013.1, from coordinate 97,498 downwards.
TGTAGGCGTGGACGTATTCGTGGTTAATCTTGTCGTTGGTCATCAGGTACAGCAACACGCCCGACAGGAAGGCAATGTCGGTGCCGGAACGGATCGGCGTGTAGAAATCTGCCACCGATGCGGTACGGGTAAAGCGCGGATCGATGACGATCAACTTGGCTTTATTGTGTATTTTGGCTTCCATCGCCCAGCGGAATCCTACCGGATGCGCTTCCGCCGCATTACCGCCCATGACGATAATCAGATTCGCGTTCTTGATATCAACCCAGTGGTTGGTCATCGCACCGCGACCAAATGTTGGAGCAAGACTTGCTACCGTTGGTCCGTGTCAGACACGTGCTTGGTTGTCTACGGCAAGCATGCCGAGAGCGCGACTAAATTTTTGCGTTAAATAACCGGTTTCGTTACTGGAAGCAGAGGCACACAGCATGCCGGTGCTCAGCCAGCGGTTGACGGTCACGCCCTGTTCGTTGGTTTTAACGAAGTTGGCGTCACGATCTTCCTTCATCAGCTTGGCGATGCGGGTGAAGGCGTCGTCCCAGCTCAGGCGCTGCCACTTGTCGGAACCTGGCGCGCGGTACTCCGGATACTGAAGGCGGCTTTCACTATGGATGAAGTCGACCAAACCTGCGCCTTTCGGGCAAAGCGCGCCGCGGTTGACCGGGTGATCCGGGTCGCCTTCAATGTGGAAAATGCTTTCTTTGGCGTTTTTGGCGCCATCACCAAGGCTGTACATCAACAGCCCACAGCCGACGGAACAATACGTACAGGTATTACGGGTTTCACGGGCGCGCAGCAGTTTGTACTGCCGGGTTTCCGCTAACGCCACTTCCGGGGCAAAGCCCAGAGCAGCTACCGTCGTCCCTGCCATACCGCCAGCGCAGATCTTAAAGAACTGCCTTCTGCTGACCTGCATGGGGGTCTCCTTTCACTTGCGATTGTCACATTGTTTCAAATGGCGCTTTCCCCCTGGAAGCGGGAAGCGCTAAAATTACTGTTGTTTTTACGCGGCAATATTACCACAGCGTATTTGTGGGTGTTACAAACAGGTGCCACTTAAGTGAACAATATAAACCCAGACCAACATATCAATGAAACCTTGCTCACAGGGGTGACCCGGTCTCAGGTGTATCAACGCGGGCAACTCGCCACCGCACAGCAGGATTGGCTGGCGGAAGAAGTGCCGGTCGCGCTGGTCTATAACGGCATTTCTCACGTGGTGATGATGTGCACCCCCAAAGATCTGGAGGCCTTCGCCCTGGGCTTTTCCCTGTCTGAAGGCATCATCGAGTCACCGCGCGATATTTACAGTATAGAGATTAACCAAACTTGTAACGGACTGGAGGTGAAAATTGAGCTTTCCAGCCGTCGCTTTGCCGGTTTGAAAGAGCGCCGCCGTGCCATGGCAGGCCGCACCGGCTGCGGCGTGTGCGGTATCGAACAGTTGGCGGATATTTTTCGCCCGCTGCCTGCATTGCCGTTTACCCAAACCTTTTCCCTCACCAACCTCGATCACGCGCTGGAGCAGCTAAAGCAGGTGCAGAGCGTCGGCCAGCTCACCGGTTGCACCCACGCCGCCAGTTGGATCTCACCACAGGGGGAACTGCTGGGGGGCTGTGAAGACGTAGGACGCCACGTGGCGCTCGACAAGCTGCTCGGCGTGCGGGCAAAACAAGACTGGCAACAGGGAGCAATCCTGGTTTCCAGCCGCGCCAGCTATGAAATGGTGCAAAAATCCGCCATGTGCGGCGTCGAGATCCTGTTTGTGGTTTCTGCCGCCACGTCACTGGCAGTGGAAATCGCCGAGCGCAGCAACCTGACGTTGGTCGGCTTCAGCAAACCCGGCCGTGCCACGGTGTTTACCCACCCGCAGCGCATTGTGGATTAACCAAAGACCACAATATAAGTAGGGCATTGATAATCATTTTCAATATCATTTAAATAACTATAATGATCCGACTGCTTACGCGGTGCTCACATAATGCGCCGCCCTATACCCTTGGAGATGATGATTATGAGTTACTCACTGCCATCCCTGCCGTACGCCTACGACGCACTGGAACCGCATTTCGACAAGCAGACGATGGAAATCCATCACACCAAACATCACCAGACTTATGTTAACAACGCCAACACCGTGCTGGAAGCTTACCCAGAGCTGGCTCAATACAGCGTTGAAGACCTGATCCAGGATCTGGATAAAGTGCCTGCTGACAAGCGAACCTTCATGCGTAACAACGCCGGCGGCCACGCTAACCACAGCCTGTTCTGGAAAGGCCTGAAAATCGGCACCACTCTGGGTGGCTCCCTGAAAGCGGCTATCGAACGTGATTTCGGCAGCGTTGAGAAATTCCAGGAAGAGTTCGAGAAAGCCGCAGCGACCCGCTTCGGTTCAGGTTGGGCCTGGCTGGTACTGAAAGGCGACAAACTGGCTGTAGTGTCTACCGCTAACCAGGACAGCCCGCTGATGGGCGAAGCCGTTGCCGGCGCTTCAGGCTTCCCAATCGTGGGCCTGGACGTGTGGGAACACGCTTACTACCTGAAATATCAAAACAAACGTCCAGACTACATCAAGGCATTCTGGAACGTGGTTAACTGGGATGAAGCCGCAGCACGCTTCGCGGCGAAGAAGTAATTCGCCCCCAAAAATGAAGATACCCGCTTCGTGCGGGTATTTTTTTGACCAAAACTCGCTAAAGTTTGACCGTTCTTTGCCGATGGTTTATTCAATTGACGTTCGCCCAAAGGAAAGGAAAATCATTATGGCGGCATTGAAAACATTGGCAGGAAAGTTTGTTCATCTCACCGTGGGTAAAAAACTCGGTCTCGGTTTCGCACTGCTGCTGCTGCTGTCCACGGTCATCGCTGGCACCGGCGTGCAATATCTGCACATCATCAAATCCCGTTCCGCTCGCATCGATTTCAGCAACCATTTGAAAGAGGAGATCAACCAGGCCAAGTACAACCGCGCCATGTTCAGCCAAACCTACAAGACAGAGTATCTACAGAACAACCGCACTAACATCAAGAACGCTGTCAAACTGATCGGTCAGGGGCAGGAGCTGGACTGGGACCCGCAGAGCCACAAAGATCTGCAACGACTAATCACGCTGATCGACGAATATCAGCAGCAGCAAACAGCCTTTGAACAGGCCGTGGCAGCGAAAGACGCCGTGCGCCAGAGTTGGAATATGTCAGAGGTCCAGGCCAGCCTGGATCAAGTAGAGCGCCAGTTAAACAACGGTGAACTTCAACTTGCTTTCATCCAGCTAAATCAAAAACTGACCCAGATACACTACGGTTCCCGCGGTCTGCTCTTGAACCTGAATAAGGAAACCGAAACCTCGTTGATGACCACTATCGACGAGGCGCGCAACGCAGCCAACGCGTTGAATCGCCGGGTCAGTGAAGCACAGCGCCCTCAGTTGCAACCGCTACTGACTACACTCGACAATTACAAAAAACGTATCGCGGCCTATCTACCCGCCTATCAGCATGAACAGCAGCTCAGCCAAGAGCTCAGCGGAAGCGCACAACAGATCGGCGAACTGGTGAACGCCTTTATGCTGGACGAACTGGCGCAGACCCGCCACGACATCAATCTAGCGCAGTTGCAGATGGGGATCACCACCTTGATAGCCATCATCGCTGGGGTGCTGATCGCTTGGCGCATCACGCTGCAGATCACCCGCCCACTGCATAACACACTGGCGATGGCAGAACGTATCGCCAACGGCGATCTGCGCCAAGCGCAGACCAGCGACCGCCGCGACGAACTGGGGCAGTTGCTGAACGCCGTGGCGGCAATGAGCCAGAATCTGCGCGATATGATTGAGAAGATCCAACTGGGGGTCAGTCAGGTTTCGACCGCCTCGTCAGAAATTGCCGCTGGCAATACTGATCTGTCCTCCCGCACCGAGCAGCAGGCGGCGGCGGTTGAAGAAACGGCTGCCAGTATGGAACAGTTAACCGCGACGGTGAAACAAAACGCCGAAAACGCCCATCATGCTAATCAGTTGGCTACCGACGCCTCGCAGACTGCCCAGCAGGGCGGCAAGCTGGTGGAAAGCGTGGTCAGCACCATGCGCGATATTTCCAGCAGTTCGCAGCGGATCGCCGAAATTACCACCCTGATCAACGGTATTGCCTTCCAGACCAACATTCTGGCGCTGAACGCGGCAGTGGAAGCTGCGCGTGCCGGCGAACAGGGCCGTGGCTTCTCGGTGGTCGCCAGCGAGGTGCGCAATCTGGCACAACGCAGTGCCCAGGCAGCAAAAGAAATCGAAGGGCTGATTGCCGAGTCGGTCAACCGGGTACAGACCGGTACCACACTGGTGGAAAACACCGGCAACACCATGGAGCAAATCGTTCTGTCGGTCACCCACGTGCGTGACATCATGGCGGAAATCGCCGCGGCCTCCGACGAACAGACCCGCGGCATCGCCCAGATCGGCCAGGCAATTGTCGAAATGGACCACACCACCCAGCAGAACGCCGCACTGGTGGAAGAATCCGCCGCCGCCGCCGACTCGCTGGAGGAACAGGCAGAAATGCTGTTGCAGAGCGTCTCGGTCTTCCGCCTGACGGAACATTCTGCGCCTGTCGCCGCGAAAGCCGTCGCAGTCAAAACCCCGAGCGGCAAACAACCGGCCAGCCAAACCGCCGGGCAAGACAACTGGACCACCTTCTGACCCTATCCCGCCCGAAACCTCTCGGGCGGGTTATTGTTCCCCGCGGGCAACTCGGGCTATGCTGGGCCTTCGACGCGGGACAAGGAGGCGCATATGCATCACCCAGAGGTTTACATCGGCACTATCCAACCCTACGAAGGCGGGCGGCCCAGCGGCATTGCCAAACGCCTGGTGGACGGTGCCGTCAAGCTGACCCCGCTCGGCCTGGAAGGCGATGAACAGGCAGAGAAAAGTTATCACGGCGGGCCGGACCGTGCGCTGTGTCACTATCCACGTGAACATTATGACCACTGGCGTGAACAGTTCCCGGCACAAGCGGAAAAGTTCAGCGCGCCCGCTTTTGGCGAGAACATTTCTACCCTCGGGCTGACCGAACATAACGTGTTTATGGGCGATATCTTCCGCTGGGGCAAAGCGCTGATCCAGGTCACCCAGCCGCGTTCTCCCTGCTTCAAGCTCAACTACCATTTTGCTATCGATGAGATCTCGGTGCTGATGCAGCAAAGCGGCCGCTGCGGCTGGCTGTACCGCGTGGTATCTGCCGGCAAGGTCAGCGGCGATCACCCGCTGGAACTGATGACGCGCAACAGTGATGTCTCGGTCGCCGAAGCCATTGGCATCGCCTGGCATATGCCATTTGATGAAGAGCAGTATCGTCGCCTGCTGGCGGTGGCCGGGCTGTCTGCCAGCTGGAGCAAAACCATGCTGACGCGCATCAGCGAAGGACGTCTCGAAGACTTTAATCGCCGCTTGCTGGGCCGCTAAAACAGACCGGTGGAAAATAAAACCTGACGCTGCCTACAGCGCTTAACTTTTTCACCGGCCTATACTGTTCAGCGTCGGTTGTTCCGGCAACCTCATTCAGGCAGGAGCAAAGTTATGAACACCCCGTCTCATTCGATTCACCCTGCAGCAGCCGAAGGCTACCAGGCCAACGCCGATCGTTACGTTAAAGGGCGTCCGGATTATCCGCCGGAGATAGCGACCTGGCTGCGCGACACCATCGGCCTGCACGCCGGTATGACGGCTCTCGATCTCGGTGCCGGCACCGGCAAGTTCACCCCTCGCCTGCTGGAAACCGGTGCGCAGGTGATCGCCGTCGAACCCGTGGCCCAAATGCTGGAAAAGCTGTCGGCGGCGCTGCCGCAGGTGAAAACATTGGCAGGCACCGCGGAATCTATCCCATTGCCGGATGAGTCGGTCGACGCGGTAGTTTGCGCGCAGTCCTTCCACTGGTTTGCCACGCAGCAGGCTTTGGCCGAAATCCAGCGCATCCTCAAGCCCGGCGGCAAGCTTGGCCTGGTGTGGAACATGCGCGATGCGCGCGTGAGTTGGGTGCGTAAACTCAATCAGATTGTCGACCGCCATGAAGGCGACGCGCCGCGTTTCTACACCGGTGAATGGCGTAAACTTTTCCCGTCCAAAGGATTAGAACCGCTGCAGGAACAGGTGTTTATGCTCGGCCACCAGGGCGCAATAGAAGATGTGATTTATAACCGGGTGCGCTCCACCAGCTTTATCGCCGCCTTGCCGCACGAGCAGCAGGAACAGGTGATCGAACAGATTCGGCAGTTGGTGGCAGAGGAAGGGGAATTGCAGGGCAAGAATACGGTGACAGTGCCCTATCAGACCAAGGTGTATTTCACCACCAAGCGATGAAAACCGGGCGCCACAAAAGGCGCCCCAGCAATCAGAAAGCTTTTCTGGCGTAGCCGGTGACCACTTTCAGGCCCATTTCACGGCCCAGTGCGGTCATCGGGTGCACCACGATCAGGCCGCGCACGTTTTTCTTCAACGTGCCCATATCCGCCTGCTCTTTCTTGGTGATTTCACGATTGAACGGCAGTTTGCTCAGCTTTTGCGCTTCGGCGCTCAGCTTCTCAACGCGCACGCCTTTCAGGCGCTCGATCTCCGCTGCCATCTTCTCTTTTTCTTTGGTGTGCTGAGCAATCAGGTCAAGATTACCCTGTTGGATAATCAGGGTGTCTTTGTGCTTGAGGGCGTCCAGCAGGTCGCTAAGGCGCTTGATCTCTGCCTTTTCTATTTCTTTCATGGTTTCTGGCCTGTTGTGCCGATACGGCACGCTAATCAATGATGTCCACATTGTAGCAAAATGCGCGCGTGGTTACTCGTCTTGCGCGATGCCCGGTGGCAAGCCGCTCATCTCGCAGGCTTTGGCACCAACACGCGCCAGTGCCTGGCTGTAACGGGCATTAAACGGGTAGCAGCAGGAAAGCCGCAACGCGTTACGATAGCGGCCACTGGGGGAATACAGCGTGCCCGGTGTCAGGCAAATTTGTTCCTCCAGCATCTGGTGGAACAACGCCACGCTGTCGACCCCGACCGGGAACTCCACCCAAAACACGAATCCGCCCGCGGGTTGTGTCGCCCGGGTGCCACGTGGGAAGTGACGCGCAATCAGCGCCCGTGCCTCATCCACCTGAGCGGCGTAGCGTTTACGCAGGTTGCGCAGATGGTGATCGTATCCACCGGTTTCCAGAAACATCGCCAGAGTTTCCGACAGCAACTGCGACTCGGACATCGACGACACCGCCTTCAGCTTGCGCAACGCCTCGTTAAAGCGCCCCCCACTGATCCAACCGATGCGAAAGTCCGGTGCCAGGGTCTTGGTAAAGCTCGAACAAAACAACACCCAACCGTCGCGATCGAAAGATTTTACCGCCGGGGACAGCGCACCGCCGAATTGCAGTTCTGCGTACAACCCATCTTCTATCAGAGGTACCTGGTGATCGTTCATCAACCGCGCCAAACGTTTTTTCGCCGCCTGCGGCATGGTGCAACCCAACGGGTTTTGCACCGTCGGCATGGCGATTACTGCGTTCAGTCGCTTTTCATTGAGCAACAGCTCCAGCGCATCCAGCGACAGCCCGTGCTGCGGATCGGTAGGAATTTCCAACGCCTTCAGCCCCAGGCTGGCCAGCAGCGGCAGCAGATAAAAATAGGTCGGTGACTCCAGGCCAATACAATCGCCCGGTTTGGTGGTCACGCGCAGCGCCAGTTGCAGCGCCTCCATGCAGCCATGAGTCAACGTGATATCGCCGGGTTCCAGCAGCATGCCCAGCGTCATCGAACGACGGGCTACCTGCTGTCGCAGCCGCAGGCTACCGGGCGGTAGCGCATATTGACCGATTAAATTCGGCTGACGGCGTAACTGCGACGAAAGCATCCGCCCCAACTTGCCACCGGGATAGAAATCAGAAGTCTGTGGGCAGGCCAGCGAAAGATTGGTGAATGCCGGGTTTTGCTGGGCGGCGAACACCGTGTCGATCAACGCCAGTACGTCATCTGCCGGTGGCTCTATCCGGTTGCTGGTCGGCGAAGCAGCTTTCAGCGCCGGCAAGGTGTTGCAGACATAAAAACCGGACTGTGGCCGTGCCTCTATCAGCCCGCGATCTTCCAGGGTGCGGTAAGCCGCCACCACGGTATTGATACTGACGCTATGGCTTTGCGCGCAACGGCGCACCGAAGGTAAACGGCTGCCGGGTAGCAACGTGCCACGGCGTATGGCTTCTGCCAGCGTATCCGCCAGCTGCTGGTAGCGCGTTTCCGGCATTTCATCGAGCAAGGTCACAGTTTGTCTCCAGGCAATGGGTACAGTTTAAATTTGATACAACTGTATCCATGACAATAGCGGGTTTTTGGTTCTGTCACCATCTGCCTGTAGGTTTTATGCTGGTTCCCTTGCTTCTCAGCCCTTGTAAGGAACCCATTATGCTGGACTCCGCCTTTATCAGTTATGTCACGGTGATGTCGATCACCCCCGGCCCCAACAACCTGCTGCTGGCCTCGTCCGGGGTCAATTTTGGTCTGCGCCGCACCATGCCGATGGTGTTCGGCATCAGCCTGGGTTGTGGGGTACAGTTGGCCCTGACCACTAGCCTGCTGGCGCTGGTGCTGAGTTGGGCCGGAGCGATACGTTTCCCGCTGGCGGTGATTGGCTGTGCCTATTTACTGTGGTTGTCGTGGAAGCTGTTCCAGGCAACCTCGCCGGATGCCAAACAGCAGGCACAGCCGATGCGCTTGCTCAACGGCGCGCTGTTTCAGGCGGTGAATCCCAAAGCCTGGCTGATGGCGATTAACGTCGCCATTCTGTTCACCCCGCGTGAAGGGGCCAGCCTTGGCCATACGCTGATGATCATTGCCGGTTTCACCGCCCTGAACATTCCTTGCGTACTGGTGTGGGCGATATTGGGCGATCGGCTGCGTGATGCGCTACGCGTGACCTGGAAACTGCGGTTGTTTAACGGCGTCATGGCGGGCTTGATGGCAGCCACGGCACTGTGGCTGTTATTCGACGAGTGGCGCGCGGCCTTTGCTTAATTGCGGCCAAGCGGGGAAAGCCGGGACGGTTGCTTGGCACCGATGCCGGCGATCAGATCGGTGACCGACAGCACCATAGTGGAACGTAACACCTGTTGGTATCGCTGACGCTGCATGGCGATCAGCGATTCTTCCGCTTCGCCGGGCTGCAGGAAGGTCGGTACCGGCGGCAGCGCAGCCACGCAATGCAGTTCACCGAACGGCCCGAGGATTTCATCATCGACAAAACGGTATTCCGCCCCGTCGTGGTTCAGTTCTTCACGCATCGCCATCAGCAGTTCGGCGTCTTCGTATTCGTGACGTGAGATCACCCCCAGCCCATACATCAGCTTCAGGCGCACCGACAGCTCACCCAATGGACCGGCGCCGGACAATAGCGGTTCGACGGCATACTTCACCGCATAGTCATCTTTGCGGAACACCTGCACCACCAGAACGTTCAGCGCTTCCGCCAGCAGCTCTACCGCCGCGATCAGAAAACTGCGCACCGTCTTGCCTGCGTTCAGCCGTTCCAGAACCTTATTTTCAAATGCCTGTGCTTCTTCCATCGTCGCTTTTCGAATGGCGTGGGAGGGGTATGCTGTATTGGCCACTAATTTAATACCATAGGCGTTATTGTCGCAGCCAGTTTGCGGGCGGACAGCGCGCAGAATCCGGAGCGTACACGTAGTACGTGAGGAATTCGAGCACTGCCCAACCGTAAAATGGCAAGTAAAATAGCCTATTGGCGCTGCATGGCGTTATACACAGCAATGGCCTGTTCTACAACCTCACTTTCCGCCGGCAGGCCGGAAATTTGCGCCAGCGCCGCTTTTGGCCCCAGTTTGGCCAGCAGTTCCACCAGCTCTTTGGCCTGCGGATCCTGCTCGCTGCGGTAGCTCATGGCGGCGGCAATACCCTGGATCAGATTGTCATGCGGCAGACCGTATTCCAGCGTGCCGAGCAGCGGCTTGATCAGGCGATCGCCAGCGCTCAGCTTACGCAGTGGCTGACGGCCCACACGCTCCACGTCATCGTGCAGATAGGGGTTTTCAAAGCGGCTGAGGATTTTTTCAATGTAAGCGGCATGCTTGGCGGCGTCAAAACCGTAGCGTTTGATCAGCACTGCACCGCTCTCTTCCATCGCACCTTTCACCACACGGCGGATCGCCGGGTCGAGAATGGCATCGCGGATGGTCAGCAGGCCGGCCTGTTGGCCAAGATAAGCGGTAATCGCATGGCCGGTATTGAGCGTGAACAACTTACGCTCAACAAACGCCATCAGGTTATCGGTCAGCTCCATGCCGGCGATTGCCGGTGGCTGGCCCTTGAACTGGGTTTGATCGACAATCCACTCGCTGAAGGTTTCAACCGTCACTTCCAGCGGATCGCTGCTGCCCGCTTCCGTCGGCGGTACAATGCGGTCAACCGCCGAATCAACGAAGCCAACATGCTGTTCGACCCATGCCTGATCTTCCTGCGGCAACACATCGAACACGTGCTGCTTTAACTGGCTGGTGCCACGCACCATGTTCTCGCAGGCGATGATGTTCAGCGGTTGGCTGTTGCCTTGCTGACGACGTTTGATTAACCCTTTGGCGATAGTCCCGGCAATCTTAGCCAGGATCTGTGGGCCCACGGCGGTGGTCACGACATCCGCTTCGGCAATCAGCGCAACCGCCTCTTCACTGCCGCTATTCACTGCGCTGACATTGTTGACCTGCTCGACCCGGGCCTGCTCACCGACCACGTTGACCTGGTAGCTTTTACGGCTGCTGAGCAGGTCCAGCACCGTCTGGTTAACGTCGGCAAAGGTCAGTTCGGCCTGCGCGTCCGCCAGTAGCTTGCCGATAAAACCACGGCCAATATTCCCCGCACCGAAATGTAATGCTTTCATATTCCTACCTTTCTAATGTCGAAGGGTGCAGCAAGCTGCACCCCTTAAAATGATTCCGTTATCCGCGTTTTTTGCCGCCCAGCAGATCCAGCACTTCCTGCACATTGGTGGTATGCGCCAGTCGTTCGATGACGCCCTCGTCATCCAACGCGTTGGTCAGGCTGGTGATCACCTGGATATGTTCGTTATTGCGTGCGGCAATACCGATGACCAGCCGAGCTACCTCGTCCTCTTCATCACCGAAACGTACGCCCTGCGGGTATTGGCAGAACACCACGCCGGTGCGCAGTACCCGGTCTTTGGCTTCGATGGTGCCGTGCGGCACGGCGATCGACTCGCCCAGATAGGTGGAGGTCAGTTTTTCGCGCTCCAGCATTGCAGGAACGTATTCCGGCTCGACGTAGCCGCCCTTGACCAGTTGCTCACCGGCAAAGCGGATCGCCTGTTCCTTGTCGCTGGCCTGCAGGTTAAGGAACACGTTACTTTCGCTGAGTCTGAACAGGTTTTGCTCGCTCGCTTCAAAGCTATCGTCAAGCCGGCTGATGACTTTCTGTTGGTTATCGGTGGTTTTGTTGGCCGCCACCAGACGCTCGGTCAGATCGCTGTACAGCTTGCTGTCGAGGAAGTTGGTCAGCGAGATATGCTGAGCCTGTGGCGCATGGCGCATCGCTCGTTCGGTCAGATCGCGGTGAGTAATCACCAGATCAACATCGTCCGGCAGGCTATTGATGGCGCTGTTGGTCACCGAGATATTTTTCAGCCCGGCATCCGCCACTTTTTTGCGCAGCACCCCGGCCCCCATCGCACTGGAACCCATGCCGGCATCGCAGGCAACGATGATTTTACGTACCGTGGTCAGGTCGCCATCGACCGCTGCATGAGCCGCCGCGCCGCCTTTAGACTGCGACTTCATTTCTTGCATACGGCGAGTGGCATCGATCAGGCCGTCCTCTTCTTTCACTTTTGAGGTCTTCAGCAGGAAGCTGGCGACCACGAATGACACCACAAATGCCGCACCGATAGCCGCCAGGTTGGCGAAATAAGCGCCCTTCGGCGTCATCGCCAGCACCGCCAGAATCGAACCCGGTGAAGCCGGTGAAACCAAACCGCCATTCAACAGGGTCAAGGTGAATACCCCGGTCATGCCACCCAGGATCACCGCCAACAGCAGGCGTGGGTTCATCAGCACGTACGGGAAGTAGATTTCGTGGATACCACCGAAGAAGTGGATGATCGCCGCACCACCGGCAGACTGCTTGGCACTGCCGCGGCCAAAGAACATGTAGGCCATCAGCACGCCCAAACCCGGGCCTGGGTTGGCTTCGATCAGGAAGAAGATGGATTTGCCGGTTTCTGTCGCCTGCTGAATGCCCAGCGGTGAGAAGATGCCGTGGTTAATCGCGTTATTCAGGAACAGGATTTTCGCCGGTTCCACGAAGATGGACGCCAGCGGCAACAGGTTGTTGGTCACCATGATATTTACACCGGCAGCCAGGATATGCGACAACCCTTCTACCAGCGGACCAATCGCCATAAACGACAGAATGGCCAGCAGCATACCGATAATGCCAGCGGAGAAGTTGTTCACCAACATCTCAAAACCGCTTTTGATCTTGCCGTCTACCCAGCGGTCAAAATGCTTGATCGCCCAGCCGCCCAGCGGACCGGCAATCATCGCACCGAGGAACATTGGCATGTCGGCACCGACAATCACACCCATGGTAGTGATGGCACCGACCACGCCGCCGCGCTCGCCCCCCACCAAGCGGCCACCGGTGAAACCGATCAGCAGCGGCAGCAGGTAAGTGATCATTGGGCCAACCAACTTGGCTAAGGTTTCGTTCGGCAGCCAACCGGTAGGAATGAATAGCGCGGTGATGATACCCCAGGCGATAAATGCGCCAATGTTGGGCATCACCATGTTGCTTAAGAAGCGGCCAAAGTTCTGAACTTTGACTTTGATGTCTGGTGAAAACATAAAACACACCCCTATTGTTACGCGCTGACAATAGAGCGCGTGATTATTGTTGTTACGATCCAGCTGTGTTGTGGCTGTACGCGAAATGGACTCTATCACGCTGTTTTTACTGTGCGAACTTCACGAGTTTTTTGTGATTCAGATCACCAATACCACCCTACTCAATGGGCACTTATAGTGATCTGAATCACATTTAATCGGTGTAGAAAAAATACAACGAGCAAGATTCGCCCTGAAATCCCAATAAAATGCGATTATGATCACGTTTTTACATTGCGTGTTTGTTTTTAAATTGTGACATTAATCACAATTTATTTATTGATGGTTACCGAATCCTGGTCTGGAGGTGTTCTTCCCTGTGAGCATTCATCCCGTCGGGAAATAGCAGTGCGATGAATGAAAGAAAACTACATATCGGAAAAAGATGATTGATTGAAGTGTAGTACAGAAGCGACGCGCAAGAAGTGAGCAAGTGATTGGAAAGACTGGGCGGGAATTCTTGGAACAGAAAGGCAGAAGCCGAGATACCAGCCTCTGCCTTTCTACTATTACTGGGTGACGCTTGAGACGGTTTTCTGTGCGTTCAGTAAATCCTGCTGCTTGGCGACCAGATTCGACATCATGGTGTTGTACTGCGTTGCCTGCTGGGAAGTACGCAATTGCACGCCGTTATTGTTAAAGCTCACCTGATTACCCTGTGTACGCAGGAAATCCCCAACCTGCACCAGATCCTGAACGAAACTGGCGGTAGCTGGAATAACCGGCATCAACGCATTGGCCGGCCCGGTGACAATTTTGTCGTAGGCCTGGTTATACACGGCTTTCAGATCGTCAGGTTGCTTCAGCGCTGCCCGGGCGGTATCCGCCTGCGACTTGGCCGACTGGATCTGCTGCCCCAGTAGGTTCAGCGCCCCAACGGATTGCTGCAGCGAATCGCGCTTGCTCATGTAGTCCTGTGCGGTGCGGATCTGGTTAATTTGATCCAGCGCCGGCGTCAGGCTGGCATCCAGTGATTTGGACAACTGCTGTGAAAAACCGACCAAAATAGCGTAATCACCAGCATAGTTGCCGAACTTCTGTTTCTGATCTTCGCTCAGCGTCGGGATTTTCGCGCCGCTGCGCATCACCGTGTTCTGTATGTAATCTATAAACGCCTTGCGTTGTTCCGGCTCTTTATCGCCGCAAGCAGTCAGCTGCATGACCACCAACAATGCCAATACCGGGGCCAACCAACGCGCGAAATTTCTGCTCTGGATCCCTACCGCCATGTGACATAACTCCTGTTATAAACCTGCTTTTTCATCGGACTCCGTCCCTTTTGCTGCACTCCCTGCACCTATAAGAATAGATCAACTGAGTGCGATCCGATACGCGATTCACCTTTCGGGGCTTATTCTTCGGTGAAAGGGAAGTAATAGCGATACCTGAAACCAGGTCGAACATGATTTGAGAGCGAAGAAATCAAGCCCTACCCCCCAATTCAGCCCCCAAGTCAGTGAGCTATTGGCAGCGTTAAAAGGAACAGGTTTGACACAAAACCGCCCACTGCGCCGACAGCAATAGAAAAGGCGCCCGCAGGCGCCTTTTCACAGCAGAACCGCTTATTGCAGCACGGAGATATCCGCCACCTGCAAGAACAGCTCACGCAGCTTACTCAGCAGCGTCAGACGGTTCACACGCACCGCTTCGTCTTCTGCCATTACCATGACGTTGTCGAAGAACGCATCGACCGGCTCACGCAGGTCAGCCAGCTCCACCAACGCATCCTGATAGTTGCCTGCCGCAAAATACGGCTCCAGCTTATCGCGCAGCACCACCAGATGGGTCGCCAGTTGAATCTCAGCCGCTTCTTTCAATACCGAGGCATGGACGCGGTCATTGAGCGTATCGGTAGATTTGGCCAGGATATTGGAAACGCGTTTATTGGCCGCAGCCAGTGCAGCTGCCGCTTCCAGGGTACGGAAGTGGGTCACCGCTTTAACGCGCGCATCGAAGTCCGCCGGTTTGGTCGGACGACGAGCCAACACCGCCTGAATGGTGTCTACCGCGTGGCCTTCTTCCTGATACCAGGCGCGGAAACGGCCCAGCATGAACTCGACCACTTCATCGACAACTTTGGCGTTGGTCAGCTTGCTGCCGTAAAGGCGCACGGCCTCTTCGGTCAGGGTCAGCAGATCCAGCGTCAGGTTTTTCTCGACGATGATACGCAGCACCCCCAATGCAGCACGGCGCAGTGCGAACGGATCCTTATCGCCTTTCGGATGTTGCCCGATGCCGAAAATGCCGGCCAGGGTGTCCATCTTGTCGGCAATCGCCAACGAACAGGCCACCAGCGACTCCGGCAGTGCATCACCGGCAAAGCGCGGCTGGTACTGTTCGTTCAGCGCAACCGCCACGTCTTCAGCTTCGCCGTCATGACGCGCGTAGTGCATGCCCATCACGCCCTGGGTGTCGGTGAATTCGAAGACCATGTTGGTCATCAGATCGCACTTCGACAGCAGGCCCGCACGGGTGGCGTGGTTAACGTCGGCACCAATCTGGCCGGCAACCCAGCCCGCCAGCGCCTGAATACGATCGGTCTTGTCGCGCAGGGTGCCCAGTTGCTGTTGGAACAGCACGGTTTCCAGACGCGGCAGGTTATCTTCCAGACGTTTTTTGCGGTCGGTGTTGAAGAAGAACTCGGCATCGGCCAAACGCGGACGCACTACCTTCTCATTACCGGAGATAATCTGCTGCGGATCTTTGGATTCGATGTTGGCCACGAAGATAAAGTTCGGCAGCAGTTTGCCCACGGCGTCATACACCGGGAAATACTTCTGGTCGCCCTTCATGGTGTACACCAGCGCTTCCGCCGGCACCGCCAGGAATTTATCTTCGAATTTGGCGGTCAACACCACCGGCCATTCAACCAGCGAGGCCACTTCTTCCAGCAGGCTTTCGCTCAGATCGGCCTTGCCGCCAATGGTCGAAGCAGCCAGCTCGGCGTCACGCTTGATCATCGCCTTACGGGTTTCGTAATCGGCGATCACCTTACCGCGCTCCTGCAGGATCTGCGGATATTGGTCGGCATTGTCGATAGTGAATTCCGCTTCACCCATAAAACGGTGGCCGCGAACCGTACGCGCGGAATCGATGCCCAGCACGGTACCTGGGATCAGTTCCGCACCCAGCAGCATCGTCACGGTGTGCACCGGACGCACGAACTGCACGTCGGAATCGCCCCAACGCATCAGTTTCGGGATCGGCAGTTTGGCCAGTGAATTGCTGACCATGCCTGCCAGCAGCGCTTGCGCGGACTGACCTTTAACATGGGCGCGGTACAGCAGCCATTCGCCTTTGTCGGTCGCCAGGCGTTCGGCCTGATCGACGGTAATGCCGCAACCGCGTGCCCAGCCTTCGGCCGCCTTGCTTGGCTTGCCTTCGGCGTCAAACGCCTGGGCAATAGCCGGGCCGCGTTTTTCGACTTCGCGATCGGCCTGTGCAGCGCTTAAATTAGCCACTTTCAGCGCCAGACGGCGCGGCGCGGCAAACCAGCTCACTTCGCCGTGCTCGAGGTTAGCGCTATCGAGCTCAGCGGTAAAATTCGCGGCAAAGGATTCTGCCAGTGAACGAAGAGCCTTCGGCGGCAGCTCTTCCGTGCCGATTTCCACCAGGAAAGTCTGTTGAGTCATGGCTGCCTCTTAGCTCTTGTTCTTTTTGCACATTGGGAAGCCCAGCGCTTCGCGAGAAGCGTAGTAGGCCTCGGCAACAGCTTTGGTCAGCGTGCGGATACGCAGAATATAACGTTGACGCTCGGTCACCGAGATCGCCTTGCGCGCATCCAACAGGTTGAAGGTGTGGCCAGCCTTCAGAATACGTTCATAAGCCGGCAGCGGCAGTGGTTTCTCCAGCGCCAGCAGTGACTGGGCTTCTTTCTCGTACTGCTCAAAGCAGGAGAACAGGAAGTCCACGTCAGCGTATTCGAAGTTGTAAGTGGACTGCTCCACTTCGTTCTGATGGAACACATCGCCGTAGGTGGTTACACCCAGCGGGCCGTCGCTCCATACCAGATCGTAAACGCTGTCCACGCCCTGGATGTACATCGCCAGGCGCTCAAGGCCGTAAGTGATCTCGCCGGTCACCGGTTTGCATTCCATGCCGCCGACCTGCTGGAAGTAAGTGAACTGCGTCACTTCCATGCCGTTCAGCCACACTTCCCAGCCCAGGCCCCAGGCGCCGAGCGTCGGGTTTTCCCAGTTATCTTCTACGAAGCGGATGTCGTGAATGGTCGGATCCAGACCCAGCTCTTTCAACGAGCCCAGGTACAGTTCCTGAATGTTGTCCGGCGATGGTTTAATCACCACCTGGAATTGATAATAATGTTGCAGACGGTTTGGGTTTTCACCGTAGCGGCCGTCGGTCGGACGGCGGGACGGCTGCACGTAGGCGGTAGCCATTGGCTCCGGTCCCAGTGCGCGCAGGCACGTCATCGGGTGTGAGGTTCCCGCGCCGACTTCCATGTCCAATGGTTGAACGATGGTGCAGCCCTGGCGCGCCCAATAGTCCTGCAGTGTCAGGATCAGGCCCTGGAAGGTCTTGGTATCAAACTTTTGCATGTTGAATTCGCACGCGATACAAGTGGATTTAAATGGGATGCGCCAGTATACCCGTTGACCGTAAGATATACAGCCCGAATCCGGCAACAAGTGTGAATCATCAAAGAAGCGTGGCGTTTTTACGCACTGAAATGGGGCAAATGCGTCCGAATGGTACTGTTTCACCGTTCTGTTCGGCGGCCGCATCGCCGATGCGCTACTGAGACGCTTCGGCAATCTGCGGCTGGCCCGCAACCTGTTTGCGGCGGTAACGCTGCTGCTGACCGCCACCTGCTTCCTGTTGATCCCCTTTATGAGCACGCCCACCGAAATCATTTTGCTGATGACGTTGGGAAACGCGCTGAATGCGCTGGTGAATAATGTGTATTGGTCGGTGGTGATCGACGTCACACCCAAGGCTTCAGTAGGCACCTACAGCGGTATGACGCTGGCGATAGCCAATATTGCCTCAATCACTGCACCTATGCTGAGCTGTTGGTTGGCGCAGCACCACGGCTATGGCGCGATGTTCTTCGCCACCGCCGTGGTGTCCTTCTGCAGCATGCTGTGCATGACCCTGCTACAGCCGGAAAGAAAGATGGGAGCCGACAGCTCGCCGCACCACCGAGGTATTCAGCACGCAGCGCAGCGATAACAACAAAACCATGAGGCAAGGATGCCGTCAGGTTAGCGTCTGTCGAATTAAGTTAACTTCTGTACCTGCAGACAAGAACATTTCTATTATTCACAGAATTGATAACATACCGACAATAATCGTGCTTAAAAAGACATCCTCATGTGAAACATTCCAAGAGATAATCCGCAAACAAAAATGTGATTGTTAAAATAACAATCATCACACAAAAGAAACACTTTATTATAGAAACCAATCATCAATTATTTACCTCACAGGCTAAAAATTTACTTGCCGACTTGACTCTGGTAGGATTGTCTACCGCACCCCAGCATTGTCGCAAGACGAAATTAAATTTAAAATTCGATTATGGAAGATGTAGAAATGATAGAAATCTTTGATGTGGATTACAATCTACTGTCGGATAACCGTTCTAAAGAATTATTCTCTTTAAGAAAGAAGACATTTAAAGACCGTCTCAACTGGATTGTTAATTGCGAAAACAATATGGAATTTGACGAGTATGATAACAATCATACTACGTACCTTTTTGGTATGTATGAAAATATGGTAGTCTGCAGTCTGCGATTTATAGAAACAAAATACAATAATATGATTACTGGCACGTTTAAATCCTATTTTAATAAAATAGAACTTCCTGAAGGTAACTTTGTTGAGGCCAGTAGGCTTTTTATCGATAAAGGACGTGTGCAGGCGATGAAATTACAAAATGAACCGATCAGTTCACTACTGTTTTTATCTATGATCAATTATGCAAGAAATTATGATTACCAAGGGATTTATGCAATTATCAGCCATTCCATGCTGATTATCTTCCAAAGATCCGGTTGGGAAATTACAGTAGTCGAGCAAGGGCAATCAGAGAAAAACCAGCGAATTTACCTGATTTACATGCCGGTTGACGATCGCAACCAGCAGATATTGGTCGATCGCATCAACTTGGCCCACCCTGGCTTAACCCCGGACCGCGATGCCTGGCCATTAACCTTCCGTGTCAGGAAGCACGGGTCTGATCAGCTGTAGTTCAACGCCTAGCCTGATAGCATGCTTGGCGTTGGTAACGCCTAATTTTTTGACGGCATTACCAATATGATATTTTATTGTGGTGAGCTTGATCCCCAGGATGAGCGCAATCTCCTGATAGGATTTACCCATGCTTGCCCAGTAAATTATCTCATTCTCTCGCTTCGAGAATATTCCTTTATTGTTCATTTTGTCAAAGTAGGTAGGGCTATTAATTTCCTTGTAAAATGCAGTAAGCTTATCATGAGTAGTAATTAGCAGCATTTGAAGTTTGTCTTGGTTGGCTATTATTCTTTCTTCTATATTATAGTCGCAATGTTTATCAATCATAATAGAAAGCACCACCAAATTATGATTATGATCGTGCAGCACAAATGTATAGCCATTAACTACATTGTAATTCTTAGCCATATCAAAAATTCTTGGCAATTTTAACCCTGGATCAATCATTATATTTTCATCCCAGGAGAACGGAGTAATACGGCGCGAAGCAGTAATAAGAACCGGGTCGATAAATTGATAGTTATTTTCTGTATAAAATTCAAACCATTCAGTTCCGTTAGAAATAATCGCAAAGTTCGCCGGGTTTCTTTTATTCATTATTGCATAAGCGTACTTCACGTTACTATACTCGCTAAGTTTACCTTCCAAATCATTTTTTATGGTGGTGTTGATGGTTTCATCATTGAAGAATGAATTTGACACTGAACCCTCTCCTTAAAAAATAAAAATCCTTAGCTAATAAAAATTATAACATAAAAATTGCTGGCGGCATAACTGATAAAAAGTCAGGTTAAACTATTAAAATAGACAACCAAAACCATCTATACAATATAAATAATCACGGATTGGAATTTATTTATATTAATAAGCGCCATTTAGCCACATAAAGGATAGGTAAAAAAGAAAAATAACGTGGTTATCTTCGAAAAACTTCAGACACATGTTATGTTAATTTTTATTACAAAATAAACAAGAACACAACATACGGAGTGAGGAGTTACGAGCAAGTACGGAGGAAGACATACGATTCGCCATCAGAGGAAAAAACCAATAACTCCCTCACCCCATCAAATGACAGGGTGAAAGAAAGAAATTGACAATCAAAATACATAAAACAATAATATTTAAAATTGTTTCCCTGGTGTTGGCCAAATTGGCTATCTGATCCTGATTCAGGATCAGTTTTTTTTATGTGTGTCTTGTTTTTCTGAGATAACAATAAAGTTTTTTAAACTCGAATGATAGTTGTACTAAAGTACAGTCAAATACTGTATTTCATCATGCAAAGAGCGATAATTATCGCATTATAACGTTGATTCCCCCCCACTCAGTGCCATAAATAATCCATAGCAAATCGAATAATCCCTCATACATCATAGATGTGCCCACACTGTTTAATTGGCTAGCATCAACATACCGTTATATCTGCGATCCGCCACATCAACCGGTATTGATTATGGGCCAGATGTCCGGACCCCTTACTGATATATCAACCACTCAAAACCGCGCGCTGACGCCGACGTTATACATAAACTGCTCGCCGCTGCTCAGGCCGCCGGTTTGCGAAACGGTGGCGAACGCCGCTACCTGATCGGTCAGCGGCATGTTCGCTCCCAGGGTCACATCCACCCAGTTTTTATCCTGATTGGCGCTGTCGCGGGTAAAAGAGGTCTGGGTAGACTTCAGCCCACCGCCGGCCCGATAGACATCATCGCCAAACTGATGCTGATAACTCACCTCGGCGTACGGATTAAACAAACCAAACTTGCTGTCCAACCGCCAGCCCAACGCGCCGATCTGCGAATGGTAGGTCTGGTCGTTAAAGCGCATTGAGGTGCTGGTGTTGCCATCCTCGCTGTAACCGGAGACGTTACTGTAATCCCAGGCAAATTGCGCCATCGGGCCGCTAGTCAGATAAGAAGTAATGGGGAAGTCGTATCCGGCGGTAAGGCGCGCCCCCCACTGCTTGCCGGAGGTCGAGCCGGTTTCGGTGCGAGTTAACGACCCTAACTGCATGCTGCGGCGAATATCATCGTAATCCATTGTCGCGTAGTGCAGATCGGCGTTCACCCAACCGTGCTCAAACACGTCCAGGGCGGTAAAGGCCGAGAACAGCAGGCCGCGCGCCTTGTACTCATAGCGGCTGGAAGGCTGCTGATCGTCATTGGAACCGGAAATCAGCGCCCCAATTAACCAGCCGTCGGTCAACTGGTAATCCACCCCAACCGTCAGATTATGGGTGGTGGCGTTGCCGTCACCTGCCGCCAGATTGGAAGAATAGTCATAGTGTTGTCCGGCATAACCGCCGAATACGCCCAGCGCGCCTTGCGGGTTGCCGCCATTGCGTAGCTGTTGGAAACGGCTGTCGAGGGTAGCACGGCTGTCACGTGCCATCGCCGCCGTCGCCTGATTCAGCGCCACTGCCTGCGCCGGGCCGTCCAGCACCGCCTGAATGTAATCGGCAATCAGTTGATGTGCCTGCGGGCTGGGGTGGAAATGATCGGAAAACAGGTAGGATTGGTTGCTGTCAAATCCCGGCATGGCCGAGCTGCACACCGCAGAAGAAACGCCTGGCGGGCAGGCCATACCGGCGGTATTGGTAAAGCCAAACTGCGTCGGATTGGCAATGGCCTCGCTAAACAGCTGGTTTACGTCAACCCGCACGATATTGCCGCTGCCCTGTGCCAGCAGGCGGTCTTCGCTTTGGTTATAAAAATCGGTCAGTTGCCCGGCCTGAGCGCTCAGGCTGTCAAAGGCGGCAATCAGCTGTGCGGCAATTGCCTGCTGCACCTGCGGGAGCGCACTGCCCTGCGCCGCCGCGGCCGTCAGCGCCTGGTGAATGGCCTGAGTCCGCGTGTCATTGTCCGGTGTCGCCAGCGAATTAAGGGTGGCGTAGGCCGCCTGCACTGCCGCGTTTTGCACCGGCGTCAGCGCCTGCTGGATAATCAGCTCCATCAGTTGAGGCGTAGAGCCAATATTCGGCACCGTCGGAACGATCACCGTTCCGGCGCCGGCATTTAACAACGAGTGAACCTGCGCTGCTGCGGCGGCCGCACTGTTGTAGGCCACACCCGGCGCAGTCGCCGGATTTAACGCCGCCGCAGCCAGATCATTGCCGCCAATCCAGTGTATATACAGGCCATCACCATCGGCCCGGTCATTAACCCGATTGAGATAGCTCTGCACCTGATCCTGGGTGTTATCCGCCGGGTTAAGCGCCGGCACCGCCACGCCACCACCGGCGGCATAGTTGTCACCGCCGTTATCCGATGCCACCAGCGCGGCACCGATACGTTGCGCCAGCACTTCGTCATATAACAGGTGTTTATTGCTGTCGTAGGTAAAGCGGCCATTGTTACCGGTGTCGCTTAGACTGTCGCCAAACACGTAGAGTTGGTCATAGGCCAGCGCCGGGGGCGTCATACTGCATAATATTGCCACTGCAAGCACCGCTGGGCGGGGCATACGAGTTATTTTTAGAGGCATAAACAGACTCCTGAGAGCCAAGCAAATGAAGGAAAATACATTTTTATCATTGGCCTTTTTGGCTACCGGCCATCTAGTAAATATTGCTGGCTTTTTCGCCACGTCAAGCCGGTTGTTGATAAAACAATCAGGGGCTTGCCAAGTTCGCAACTTCGGGCGATGCTTACTGTAAATAAACACAGCATAAGGACAGTCAGTATGGTCAACGAACGTTGCGGTTGGGTGACGGCCGATCCGTTATATCTCGAGTATCATGACAAGGAATGGGGCGCACCGACCACCGATGCACATGAACTGTTCGAAATGCTGTGTCTGGAAGGACAACAGGCCGGACTTTCCTGGATCACCGTGCTGAAAAAGCGTGAAAACTACCGTCGTGCCTTCCACAATTTCAACCCACAGCGGGTGGCGGCCATCACTGAACAAGAGGTGGAAATCTTGCTGCAGGACAGCGGTATCATCCGCCACCGGGGCAAAATCGAAGCCATCATTGCCAACGCCAGGGCCTATCTGGCGATGGAGGCGGCAGGAGAAGACTTCGTCAGCTTTATCTGGGCGTTTGTCGACGGCGAACCGCTGCTCAACCGTTGGCAACAGCTAAGTGAAGTACCGGCAAAAACCGAACGCTCGGATGCCATGTCCAAAGCGCTGAAAAAACGCGGTTTTAAATTTATCGGCTCCACGACCTGTTACGCCTTTATGCAGGCCAGCGGGCTGGTGAACGATCATCTGACGGGCTGCCTCTGCTACCCAAAGCCATAGCGATCCGCCCTTGCCATCCGGGCGATCTGCCGCGACTGATGGCCCTGTGGCTGCCCAGCACCATCGCCGCCCATCCGTTCGTGAAGGAAAGCTACTGGCTTGAAAGCGCCACCCTGGTGCAGGAAAACTACCTGCCGCGCGCGCACAGTTGGGCGTATTGGCATGAAGGGGAAATCGTCGGCTTTATCAGCGTGTTGGATCAACGTTTTATTGGCGCGCTGTTTGTTGACATGGCGTTTCACGGCCGTGGCGTCGCCCAGGCACTGATGGCGTATGTGCAACAGCGCTATCCTCGGCTAAGCCTGGAGGTCTATCAGCAAAACCTGCGGGCCTGCGCCTTCTACCATAAGCAGGGTTTTCACGTCACACAGCGTTTGTTTAAT
Source organism: Serratia sp. NA_13 (assembly GCF_052691735.1). Classification (NCBI taxonomy): domain Bacteria; kingdom Pseudomonadati; phylum Pseudomonadota; class Gammaproteobacteria; order Enterobacterales; family Yersiniaceae; genus Serratia; species Serratia sp. NA_13. Next base: position 73,726 of record NZ_JBQZFV010000013.1, on the reverse strand, counting down.
GAAGAAACTCAAGCCCATACATTGATCATGAACTGGGCTGCCAGCGTTTGATTTTTGTCACTTCTGGCTAAAAACAGCGCACTCCGCACCGGGGTGCGTTCAATTCAGAATCCGCTGCATGGTATTCCCTTTCGTTTTGCCGGATAACAAGCGCAGCCCGTGAGCCGCTTATAAATTGTCACGTTTTTTTCCGGAACTGCCGGAGGAGATACGCGTCATAGTAGCGCCGCAACCTGGCATGCCAGGCGGCCAACGGTTTATTTAGCGTCCCCGAGATTGGACCGACGCACACAGATTCTGATGCCACAAGGGAAAAAACATGAATAAACGCATTGCGATTATTGCCGGCGCGGTGAGCCTTGCGCTCACGCTGTCAGCCTGTACCACCAACCCGTACACCGGGGAATCTGAAGCCGGAAAATCCGGCATTGGCGCAGGGATCGGCGCGGCATTGGGCGCAGGCGTCGGCATGCTGTCCTCGTCTAAAAAAGACCGCGGCAAAGGCGCACTGATTGGTGCCGCTGCCGGTGCCGCACTGGGCGGCGGTGCCGGTTATTACATGGACGTGCAAGAAGCCAAACTGCGCGACAAAATGAAAGGTACCGGCGTTAGCGTGACCCGTCAGGGCGACAATATCGTGCTGAACATGCCAAATAACGTCACCTTCGACAGCAGCAGCGCTACCCTGAAACCGGCGGGTGCCAATACCCTGACCGGCGTGGCTATGGTGTTGAAGGAATACCCGAAAACGGCAGTTAACATCATCGGCTACACCGACAGCACCGGTTCCCGTGCTCTGAACATGACCCTGTCGCAGCAACGTGCCGACGGCGTCGGTAGTGCGCTGATCACCCAGGGTGTGGCGGCCAACCGCATCCGCACCTCAGGAGCCGGCCCGGACAACCCGATCGCCTCCAACAGCACCACAGAAGGCAAGGCGCAAAACCGCCGCGTTGAGTTAACTCTCAGCCCGCTGCAGTAATCCCGTGCGGGGCGCTCTGCCCCGCCACTTCCTATACCCCGCAGCTCCGCCATTGGACATTCCGGCTCTGCGCCGGGTGTGTTAGTCTCCTTGGCAATTAACCACAGGGGAGATCGGCTGTGAGCAGTGTTAAGGCAATACGCGCCTCGGGGCGGGCCACCATCAGCGATGTGGCGAAAACCGCCAAGACCGGTAAAACCAGCGTATCGCGCTATCTCAATGGTGAGCAGCACCTGCTTTCTGACGATCTCAAACAGCGCATCGAACTGGCGATCAACCAGCTCGACTATCGCCCCAGCCAGATGGCACGCAGCCTGAAGGGCGGCCAAACGCGACTGATTGGCCTGATCATTGCCGATATCACCAATCCCTACTCGGTGGACGTGATGCGCGGTATCGAAGCGGCCTGTCGTCAGCACGGTTTTACCCTGCTGGTGTGTAATACCAATAACGAGGTCAATCAGGAACAGCACTACCTGCAATTGCTTAGCAGTTACCGGGTAGAGGGCATCGTGGTCAACGCCGTCGGTATGCGTGAAGAGGCGCTGTCGACCCTGCAACAATCGATGTTACCTATGGTGCTTATTGACCGCAAAATCTCTGATTTTGCCTGTGATGTGGTGGGCCTCAACAATCACGAAGCGGCAACCGTCGCCACGGAACACCTGTTGCAACAGGGTTTCGAAGCCATTTTGTTTCTCAGTGAGCCGATCGGCACGGTCAATACCCGCCTGGAAAGGCTGCACGCCTTTAACCAGACCATGGCGCAACATGCCGGACTGTTGGCCGAACAGGCCGAAACTCCGCTTAACGACGTTAAACAGCTGGAAGGCGTGATCCACGACTTTAACGCCCGCCATCGCGGTATGCGCAAGGCGGTGATTTCCGCTAATGGTTCCCTGACGCTGCAGGTGGCACGCGCCATGCGCCGATTGGGCATCCAATGGGGCAGCGATATCGGCCTGCTGGGCTTTGACGAACTGGAATGGGCCGAACTAGCCGGGGTGGGCATCACCACTCTGAAACAGCCCACCTATCAAATGGGTCATGCGGCACTAGAACAACTGGTGCAACGCATTCAGGGCCTGAATACCCCCATCAGCGAACAGATGTTCCCCGGTGAACTGATCGTACGCGGCTCCACCACCCGGTAATCGCCCCCCTTTCCCGCAGGGGGCGGCCTGTTACGCCCCTTTATCGCATCATCCAGACTATTTTTTGCTCAGGTTCGTGATTGCGATCATATTTTTACACTCTGTCGCTTTTGGATGGAACCGGTACCATTTAACTTGTGGTTAACAGTATCGGTGGGACTGACACCACCTCAGGAGCAAAAATGACCAGAGAAATTATCATAGTGACCGGCGCCTATGGCACCGATACCGTCCAGCAGCTCGGTGGCCAGGCCGCTTTACTGCCGATCATCGCCGCGGCAGGTGCCGACGGCGTAGAAATTCGCCGCGAACTGTTTTCTGCTCAGGATCTACAGGACCTGTCAGCTCTGGCTCAGGACATCGAACAGCAGCAATTGTTTGCCGTTTACTCTGCACCTGAAGCCCTGTTTACCCCACAGCACACTCTGAACCCAAACCTGGCGGCTCTGCTGGCGGAAGCCCAGACGCTAAACGCACGCCAGTTAAAATTATCCCTGGGCCATTATCAGCCGGGCTTCGATTTTACCGAACTGAAAGTGGCACTGGAGCAGCATCCGGTCAACCTGGTGGTGGAAAATGACCAGACCCCGGACTGCGGCATTCTGTCACTGCTGAACGCCTTTTTCCACGCGGCGGAAGATAACCGTCTGCCGGTCAGCATGACTTTCGATATGGCCAACTGGCACTGGGTCGGGCAAGACGCCTTCGCCGCTGCCGAGCGTCTGGCTCGCCACGTCAGCTATGTGCACGTGAAAGCGGCCACCCATAGCCTGCGCGGTTGGCGCGCCGTGGCGCTGGACGACAGTGACGGCCGCTGGCGTGAGTTGCTGACCCGCCTGCCGCAGGATGTACCACGCGGCATTGAATTCCCATTGCAGGGCGACAGTCTGGAAGACGTAACCCGCTACTACGTTAACCTGTTACGCGCGGAGTAAAACATCATGACAACGCTGACAGCAGCGCATAGCGCCCCCTTAGATGTCGTCACCCTGGGTGAAGCCATGGCCATGTTCGTGGCAAACCAAACCGGTGATATGGCGGAAGTAGAAACTTTCACCAAACGCATTGCCGGTGCCGAGCTGAACGTGGCGATCGGTCTGGCACGTCTGGGCCTGAACGTCGGCTGGGTCAGCCGCGTCGGCAATGACAGTTTCGGCCGTTTTGCCCTGCAACAATTGAAAAAAGAAGGTATCAACGCCCAGCAGGTCACGGTAGACGGCAATTATCCGACCGGTTTTCAGATCAAATCGAAAACCACGAATGGTACCGATCCCAAAGTAGAGTATTTCCGCAAAGGTTCGGCGGCTAGCCATCTTTCTGTGGACGATTTCAACCGCGATTACTTCGGTTCCGCGCGCCATCTGCACCTGAGCGGCGTAGCGGCAGCCTTGTCCGGTCAGTCGCTGGCGCTGTGTCACCATGCCGCACGTGAGATGCGTGCAATGGGCAAAACCATTTCTTTCGACCCTAATTTGCGTCCGGTGCTGTGGTCCAGTCAGCAGATGATGATCGAACAGCTCAATAAGCTGGCGTTCGCCGCCGACTGGGTGCTGCCGGGGCTGAAAGAAGGGCAAATCCTCACTGGCCAATCAACGCCGGAAGGCATTGCCGATTTTTACCTGGAGCGCGGCGTACAGGCGGTGATTATCAAAACCGGCCCGGACGGCGCCTGGTTTAAAACTGCCGCCGGCGATCAGACGGCCGTAGCTGCCATCAAAGTCGACAACGTGGTGGACACCGTGGGAGCAGGCGACGGTTTTGCCGTCGGCACCCTTAGCGCCCTGCTGGAAGGCAAAACGCTGAAACAGGCGGTTCAACGCGGCAATAAAATCGGCTCGCTGGCGATCCAGGCCATCGGCGACAGCGAGGGCTTACCGACCCGCGCTGCACTGGCTGAATAAACACAATAAATACCAATCACTACATTCAATCTCCATAACGGTTAGCCTCTAGCCCTACAACTAGATTTCCGGGAGATCGCCTATACCCAATGACTTTCAAGTTGCAGCTAGGCACCCAGCTCGTGAGTCCCCGTCCCCAGGCGCTTACTTAAGTAAGTAACTGGGGTGAGCGAGTGCAGGTAACAACGCTGCAGCGTGAAAGACGAAGGGTATGCAACACCACTGAAGGAACCTGAACATGAACAAAGCGACTATCGCGGCTAAACGCTGGTGGTACATCATGCCCATCGTGTTTATCACCTACAGCCTGGCCTATCTCGATCGCGCCAACTTCAGCTTTGCTTCGGCCGCCGGCATCAATGACGACCTGGGCATCACCAAGGGCATGTCCTCGCTGCTGGGGGCGCTGTTTTTCCTCGGCTATTTCTTTTTCCAGATCCCCGGCGCTATCTATGCCGAGCGCCGCAGTGTTAAAAAACTGATTTTCTGGTGCCTGATCCTGTGGGGGGCCTGCGCCTCGCTGACCGGCATGGTCAGTAATATCCCCATGCTGGCCGCTATCCGCTTTATCCTCGGCGTGGTGGAAGCCGCGGTCATGCCGGCGATGCTGATTTACATCAGCAACTGGTTCACCAAATCAGAACGCTCACGCGCCAATACCTTCCTGATCCTTGGCAACCCGGTAACGGTGCTGTGGATGTCGGTGGTTTCCGGCTACCTGATCCACGCCTACGGCTGGCGTGAAATGTTCATCTTTGAAGGCATTCCGGCGGTGATCTGGGCCTTCTGCTGGTGGGTGCTGGCCAAAGACAAACCCGCCCAGGCCAAATGGCTGAGCGACAATGAAAAGCAGGCGTTGCAGCAACAGCTGGAAGAGGAACAAAAAGGGATTAAAGCGGTGCGTAATTACGGTGAAGCCTTCCGCTCACGCAACGTTATTCTGCTGTGCGCACAGTACTTTGCCTGGAGTATTGGCGTGTATGGCTTCGTGCTGTGGTTGCCTTCCATCCTGCGCAGCGGCATGCAGATGGGCATGGTGGAAGCCGGCTGGCTGTCGGCGGTGCCTTATCTGGCGGCGACTATCGCCATGATCCTGGTGTCCTGGGCCTCCGACAAAATGCAAAACCGTAAGCTGTTCGTCTGGCCACTGTTGCTGATTGGCGCGCTGGCTTTCTTCGGCTCTTATGCCGTCGGTGCCAACCATTTCTGGGTCTCTTACACCCTGCTGGTGATTGCCGGGGCCGCCATGTATGCCCCTTATGGGCCTTTCTTCGCCATCATTCCTGAAATGCTGCCGAAAAACGTTGCCGGTGGCGCTATGGCACTGATCAACAGCATGGGTGCGCTGGGCTCCTTCTTCGGCTCGTGGTTTGTCGGTTACCTGAACGGCGCTACCGGTAGCCCGGCGGCTTCTTATATGTTTATGGCCATTGCCCTGCTGGTGGCGGTGGTGCTGACTCTGGTTGTCAAACCCGCTCGCAACGAGGCCCAGCCACAACTGGCTTAGTCTCGTTATAATTTATTTTCTGTTGAATATACCCAATGAATTTCAGGCTGCAGCCAGGCGAAAAACGAACTTCCCCCAGTTACTTACTTAAGTAACTGGGGGAAGTTCGAGCAGTTAACAACGCTGCAGTCTGAAAAAGGGTATTGCTGGAGTTCGTGATGAAGCCTTCTATTGTTCTATACAAAAACATCCCTGCCGAACTGCGTGAACGACTGGAACAGCACTTCACCGTGCACGCCTTCGACGGCCTGAACCCGGATAACTGCGATGAGTTGCACCAGGCGCTGCAACAGGCGGAGGGGATCATCGGTTCCGGCGGTAAAATTGATGAGGCTTTCCTGCAGCAGGTGCCAAAACTGCGTGCCGCTTCAACCATTTCCGTCGGTTACGATAATTTCGACGTCGACGCGCTTAATGCCCATAACGTGCTGCTGATGCATACCCCCACCGTGCTGACCGAAACCGTCGCCGATACCATCATGAGTCTGGTGCTGGCGACAGCGCGCCGGGTGGTGGAAGTGGCCGAGCGGGTCAAGGCCGGCGAATGGCAGGGCAGCATCGGGGCCGACTGGTTTGGCGTCGATGTGCACCATAAAACCATCGGCATTCTCGGGATGGGCCGGATCGGGCTGGCGCTGGCGCGACGTGCGCACTTCGGTTTCGGCATGCCGGTGTTGTATAACGCCCGCCGCACACACGAAGAAGCGGAACAACGTTTTAACGCCCGCCGCTGTGACCTGGATACCCTATTGGCTGAGTCCGATTTCATCTGCATTACGCTGCCGCTGACCGATGAAACCTTCCATATGATCAGCCGTGAGCAACTGGCGAAGATGAAAAAGAGTGGCATCTTGATTAACGCCGGTCGCGGCCCGGTGGTGGATGAAGCGGCACTGATTGAAGCACTGCAAAACGGCACTATCTACGCTGCCGGGCTGGACGTGTTCGAAAAAGAACCGTTAGACGTGTCTTCACCGTTGCTGAAGCTGCCAAACGTAGTGGCGCTGCCGCATATCGGTTCTGCGACCCATGAGACCCGCTATGGCATGGCCGAATGCGCCGTCGACAACCTGATTGCCGCACTGACCGGCACGGTCAAAGAAAACTGCGTGAATCCGCAACTGCTGAAGAAATAGTCATGAAGGGCGGCGCCCGCCGCCCATTTCGTTCCATCCCTCTCCCCCTTCCATCTCCTCCCGGAAAATTATCTGTTGGGATGAGGCGACTTTTTCATCATTTGTCACACTGGGCATTACCCTACAAGAAAAACGCTTCCTGCCACGCGTAAGGAGAGCCATGAAACGCCAGATCCTTCCCCTGCTGATACTGCTGTCACCGGCGGCAATGGCGAGCTGGACGCTGCAAAGCTTCCCGGCCTTTGACGAGTCCGCCAGCGGCTTGTTCACCAGCCACGCCACCTTGCCCAAGGGTGAACTGCCGCTAAAGATTTACCAGGACCAACAGTGTTGGCAGCCGGCCACCACGGCCAAACTGAATCAAGCCCTGTCGCTGCAACCTTGCGGCGATAACCCACCGGTTAACTGGCGGCTGTTCCGCGCTGGCGAATATCAGGTACGCATCGACACCCGCAGCGGTACACCAACGTTGCAGCTCAGCCTGAAAACCGCACCGGAAATCGCCGCCGCTACGGTAGCGCGCACCTGCCCACGCTGGAACGGCTTGCCGGTCACGCTTGACGTGGCCGCGACCTTTGCCGAAGGCGAAACGGTGCGTGATTTCTATTCGGGCCAAACGACCAGGGTCAGTCAGGGCAAAGTCACCCTGCAACCGGCCGCTGGCAGTGGGGGATTACTGTTGCTGGAGTCGGCAAGCCGCGAGAAAGCCGCGCCGTTCAACTGGCACAACGCCACGGTTTACTTCGCCCTCACCGATCGCTTTGAAAACGGTAACCCGGCCAATGACCACAGTTACGGCCGCCGCAGCGACGGTATGCAGGAGATAGGCACTTTCCACGGCGGCGATTTGGCCGGCCTGACGCAAAAGCTCGATTATCTGCAACAGCTCGGCGTCAATGCGCTGTGGATCAGTTCACCACTAGAGCAAATCCACGGCTGGGTTGGCGGCGGCACCAAGGGCGATTTCCCGCATTACGCCTATCACGGATACTACGCATTGGACTGGACCCGGCTCGATGCCAACATGGGCAGCGAGCAGGATCTGCGCACGCTGGTCGAGCAAGCCCACCAGCGTGGTATCCGCATTCTGTTCGACGTGGTGGTGAACCACGTCGGTTACGCCACGCTGGCGGATATGCAGACCTTCCAGTTTGGCTCACTGTATCTGAAAGGTGCGGAGATCGAAAAAACACTGGGTAAAAACTGGGGCGACTGGCGGCCGGGCACGGGACAAAGCTGGCACAGCTTCAACGATTACATCAACTTCAGTGATAAATCCGGTTGGGATACGTGGTGGGGTAAAAACTGGATCCGTACCGATATCGGCGACTACGACTCGCCGGGTTATGACGACCTCACCATGTCGCTGGCCTTCCTCCCGGATATCAAAACTGAAGCGCCCGGTGCCAGCGGTCTGCCGCTGTTTTATCGCCATAAACCCGACACTGATGCGCGCGAAATTCCCGGTGCCACAACCCGCGACTACCTGACTACCTGGCTCAGCCAATGGGTACGCGATTACGGCATTGACGGCTTTCGCGTCGACACCGCCAAACACGTAGAGAAACCGACGCTGGCACTGCTGAAACAGCGTGCCACGGCGGCATTGGCCGAGTGGAAAGCCGCTCATCCGCAACAGGCGCTGGATTATGCCCCATTCTGGATGACCGGTGAAGCCTGGGGCCATGGCGTGATGAAAAGCGACTATTACCAGAACGGCTTCGACGCGATGATCAATTTTGATTTCCAGGATCAAGCGTCGCAGGCGCTGAGCTGTTTTTCCAGCATCGACGCCACCTATCAACAGATGGCCGACAAGCTTCATTATTTCAACGTGTTAAGTTATATCTCTTCGCACGATACCCGGCTGTTCTTTGCCAGTGATGCCAAAGGTTCGCTGGCACTGCAACAGCGTGCCGCCGATCTTCTGCTGCTTGCCCCCGGCGCGGTACAAATTTACTACGGTGATGAAAGTGGTCGTCAGCTTGGCCCGAGTGGTTCAGATCCGTTGCAGGGCACCCGTTCCGATATGAACTGGAGCGAGCTGCAGGGCGACAAAGCCCCACTGCTGGCGCACTGGCAGCGGCTGGGCCAATTCCGCGCTCGCCACCCGGCAATCGGTGCGGGTAAACAGCTGTCGCAGCAAACGACGCAATACTATGCTTTCAGCCGTCGGCTCGGTGACGATAAGGTGATGGTGGTGTGGGTCGGCGATCGGTCACAATAAATCAGTGAAATATGCCAATAAAAAACCATTGGGTAAAATTTACTCCCGGTGGTTTTTTTATGAACCGCATTGCGCCGGAAATTGTCAGGCGGTATGGTGGGCGATTACCTGCTAAAAACACTACAGCTGCACCTATGACTTTTTCACTTTTCGGCGACAAATTTACCCGTTACGCGGGCATTACCCGTTTAATGGATGACCTGAACGAAGGCTTGCGTACCCCCGGCGCCATCATGCTTGGCGGCGGTAATCCGGCGCAAATTCCTGAGATGGAAAGCTACTTCAAGCAACTGTGTCAGGACATGCTCGACCAGGGCAAACTGACCGAGGCGCTGTGTAACTATGACGGCCCTCAGGGCAAAGACTCCCTGCTGAAAGCACTGGCTAAATTGCTGCGTGACGAGCTGGGCTGGCAGATTTCTCCACAGAATATTGCACTGACAAATGGCAGCCAGAGCGCGTTTTTCTACTTGTTTAACCTGTTTGCCGGGCGCTATGCCGACGGCAGCCGCCGCCGCGTACTGTTCCCGCTGGCGCCGGAGTATATCGGCTATGCCGATGCCGGGTTGGACGAAGGCCTGTTTGTCTCGGCCAAACCCAACATCGAATTGCTGCCGGAAGGCCAGTTCAAATATCACGTTGATTTCGAACACCTGAATATCGGCGATGATATCGGCATGATCTGCGTATCACGCCCGACCAACCCGACCGGCAACGTGATCACCGACGAAGAGCTGATGAAGCTCGACCGGCTGGCGCAACAGCGCAATATTCCGCTGGTGATCGATAACGCCTATGGCGTGCCCTTCCCCGGCATTATCTTCAGCGACGCAACGCCACTATGGAACCCTAACATCATTCTGTGCATGAGCCTGTCAAAACTCGGCCTGCCCGGTTCGCGCTGCGGCATTGTGATCGCCGATGAAAAGACCATCAGCGCCCTGACCAACATGAACGGCATCATTAGCCTGTCACCGGGCAGCATGGGGCCGGCTATGGCAACGGAAATGATTGAACGCGGCGATCTGCTGCGCCTGTCCAACGAAGTGATCCGGCCCTTCTACAAGCAGCGTGTCGAGCATACTATCGAGATCATTCGCCGCTACCTGTCGCCAGAACGCTGCCTGATCCATAAACCGGAAGGGGCCATTTTCCTCTGGCTGTGGTTCAAGGACCTGCCGATCACCACCGAATTGCTGTACCAGCGCCTGAAAAAACGTGGCGTGCTGATGGTGCCGGGCCACTATTTCTTCCCGGGGTTGGAGCACGAATGGCCGCATACCCATCAGTGCATGCGGATGAACTACGTGCCGGATCCGGAGAAGATTGAGCGTGGCGTGGCGATCCTGGCGGAAGAGATCGAACGCGCGCACCAGGAAGCGGGCTGATCGTTGAGATGGGGCGTCCAGGCGGCGCCCCGTCGTGTTACATCGCCCAGTTTTTTACATCGCCCAGAACAATACCGCCAGCAACTGCGGCGACATGATGCGCAGGAACATCGCCAAAGGATAAACCGTAGCGTAAGACAGCGCGGCAGCGCCGCTGGTCGGGTGCAAGCCATTAGCGAAGGCCAACGCCGGCGGATCGGTCATTGACCCTGCCAGCATGCCAGACAGCGTCAGGTAGTTCATCTTGCCCACCGTGCGCGCCAGTACGCCCACGCTAAACAGAGGGATCGCGGTAATCAGCGCACCGTAGCCAATCCATGCCAGCCCTTCACCATTAATCAGCGTATCGACAAAGTTGCCGCCCGACTTCAGCCCGACCACCGCCAGAAACAGCACAATCCCCAACTCACGCAACGCCAGATTGGCACTGGGCGGCATAAACCAGTACAGCTTGCCGATGCTGCCGATACGCCCAAGGATCAGCGCCGCCACCAGTGGACCACCAGCCAGCCCCAGACGCAATGCCGCCGGGAAGCCCGGTATAAACAGAGGGATGGATCCCAACAACACGCCCAGGCCGATACCGATAAACACCGGCAGCATTTGCACCTGCTGGAGCTTCTGCTGGGCGTTGCCGACAATCGCCACCACCGCCTCGATAGATTCGGGCCGCCCCACCAAATTGAGGATGTCACCAAATTGCAGGGTCACATTGCTGCCGGCCACCAGTTCGACCCCGGCACGGTTGAGGCGCGAGATCACCACGTCGTATTTTTGCTTCAGGTTCAGATCGCGGATTTTGCTGCCCAACACCTTCTCATTGGTCACCACCGCTCTCACCACCTGCAGCTCTGTACCGCGCGTTGACAACGAGACGTCGACCTCTTCGCCAATCACCAGCCGGGCATTTTCCAGGCTTTCGCGCTTGCCCACCAGATGCAGGTAATCGCCCAGTTCCAGCCTCTCCAGCGGGGCCGGCACCATCAGAAAATCGCCGCGTTTCAGGCGAGAACAGATGATGTCCTCACCGTTCAGCAGCGGAACATTTTTGATAGCCATTCCCTGCAGATTCGGGTTACGCACCGCCACGTTCATGGTGTGCAGCAGTTCACGCTGGTTGCCCAGGCTGCCTTCAAACGCCTGCGCCTCTTGCTCGATATTAATGCGGAAAAACAGGCGTATCAGCCACATCACCAATAAAATGCCGCAGATGCCAAACGGATAGGCCATGGCGTACCCCATACCCATGCGATCGACCAGTGCCGGATCTGAACCCAAATCGGTCAGGATTTGCTGCCCAGCACCGAGCGCAGGAGTATTGGTGACCGCCCCGGAGAACACGCCGAGAATGATTGGCAACGGCACGGCAAACAGCTTGTGAACTACCGCCGCGACCAGCCCACCGACCAGCACCAGTAAAATGGCAAAGCCGTTGAGCCTCAGCCCCGATACCCGCAAGGAAGAGAAGAAACCCGGGCCGACCTGAATGCCAATGGTGTAGACAAACAGGATCAGGCCAAACTCCTGAATGAAGTGCAGCATGTCGCCATTAAGATTAAGCTGCCAGCTCTGGGCGAAATGCCCAACGATAATGCCACCGAACAGCACCCCGCCGATGCCCAGCCCTACCCCATAGATTTTCCAGTTACCCATCCACAACCCGAGAACGGCCACCAACGCCAACATACTGACGGTCAGGGCGATTTCGCTCATAACTCACATCCTTGCCAGAAGTTTAACAACCGGTTTGCGGTTAAAGTCACACAATTAACAGGGATTTTGGCACAGGCGGGAAAGGGTGACTGTGGCTTGTGCCACAGAAAGCAAAGGGGGAAGCCCGTTAGGACTTCCCCCTGAAAATTTAACTGTTTCTCAGTCTGTTATTTAGCTTCCAGCCCTGGCGTAGTGCCAATGGCGATCCGCTGCGGCTGCAGGGCTTCCGGCACTTGACGAACCAGATCGATATGCAGCAGGCCATTTTCAAACTGGGCCTCGGAAACCTGCAAATGCTCAGCCAGCGTGAAGGTCAGTGTGAACTCTTTGCACACCAGTCCCTGATGCAGATATTCCACCTGTTTTTCCGACGGTGTCGGCTTACCGCGCACGGTCAGGCGTGGGCCTTCGACTTCGATATCCAGTTCGCTTTGTTTGAAGCCGGCCAGCGCCAGAGAAATGCGGTAGTGGTTATCGTCGCTTTTCTCGATGTTGTATGGCGGGAACCCTTGCGGCTCCTGGCCGCCCATTGAACTGGCCAATTTGTCAAAGCCGATCCACTGACGCAGTAGTGGGGATAAGTCGTAATTACGCATAGTATAAACTCCTTCTATGAAGCGAGACTTTACCCGTCGCCTTTCAAGCTACAGTGTTGTTACCTGCACTCGGCTATGTGGCCCATCCATGAGCCACACCCCTTCGGGGCCGCTGCGAGCAGCGTTCAAATCTGCTCCCGGCAGATTTGTCATCCCAGTCACTTACTAAAGTAAGCTCCGTGGGCTAAATGAGCTGGTCGCCTAACTGTAACTTGAAATTCATAGGGTAAATTAAGCTGTGCCCCCTGACGGCAGGCAAGTTAACTAACATTCATCGCACCGGCGGTTCATTCCGCCGATGAAATAAGAATTATTTAATTTCTATCCGGCGCGGTTTTAATGTTTCCGGCACGATACGTTCCATATCGATATACAACAGGCCGTTTTCCAACTTGGCACCTTTAATTTGGATATGTTCGGCCAACTGGAATTTACGTTCAAAGTTTCGCTCAGCAATACCTTGATATAAATAGGTTCTTTCCGCAGGTTCATGATTATGAGCACCACGTACAATCAACAGGTTATCCTGAGTCGTGATCTCGAGTTCTTGCTCGGCAAACCCTGCCACCGCGATGGCGATGCGGTAATGATTTTCATCCACCAGCTCAACGTTATAAGGGGGGTAGCCGCCATTACCCTGGCTCTGGCCTGCCTCCAACGCATTAAACAAACGGTCAAAACCAATAGCAGAACGGTAGAGTGGAGAAAGATCGAAATTACGCATAAAACAGCCTCCTAAGGCACTTCAGCGAGGTTTAATAATTAGGCCTTCCATCATGGACAGGCTAAATAATCAGAATTCCCTTACGGCGAATTCTTAATTTGCTTCTGATAAGAAAATGGGGGTGGCTTTCACCATTTCAAGCGACGATGATAAAAAAAATGATAATCAGTGCAGCGAAAGTTTTTTTATCCCTTACAATAAACTGAGACGGCCGCCACAGAGCGGGCGCTTGCTCCTTTTAAAACATCCACAAGATGTTAGAGATCAGCAGATTTTGGAGAACAGCACCCTGCAGGATGGAATAATGAAAACGATAAGAGTCATAGCAACCAGTTGCATGCTGTTAGCAACCAACGGCTGCTCCAGCGTAATGAGTCACACCGGCCCGAATCAGGGCTACTATCCGGGTACCCGTGCCAGCATGGACGTGCTGAGGGACGACAATACCAGTTGGGCGATGATCCCACTGGTGACGCTGGATCTGTCATTCTCGGCGGTGATGGACACGGTGTTACTACCTTACGACTATATGCGTTCCGGCAGTGACGGCACCGCAGACTCGCCGAGAGCACGCATCTTGCGAGGCGAAGAGCAGAATCTGGTCGCCAGCGGTGACCCTGCCCATGCCGCCACTGCAGCCCCACATTAAGCGACTCTGATGCGGGCTGTTCGCCCGCCGTTGCTCACACCTCGGCCACAAAAATCTGGCTGAATCCACCGACCTCTCGCATAAACGCCACCTTGCTACCGTCAGGTGAGAACACAATAGCGTCCCCCGAAGGCGGTAACGCCGTTCGCCGCGTCAGGCGCTGCATCCGTCCGCTGGCTACCTCACATAACATCAGGCTGTTATCACACACCAGCGCGATACGACCGCCCTGCGGATGCCAACTGAACGCCGATTGAATACCCTGTTCACCATGAGTGACCTGACGCGGGTCTCCGCCGTTGGGTGAGACCACCCACAGCTGTACCACACCCGCGTCATCCTTCATCAGGCAGGCAATCATACTGCCGTCGGGTGAGCTGCGCAGCCAGTGGCGGGGAGTGGTCGCCACACCGGGGAAACGTCGCTGGCCGGTAAAGGTCAGCCGACGTTGGCATACCCCCAGCGGGGGGGCAGGTAAATGAGTGGCGGTGCCTTGCAACGGCCGGGCACCGGCTTTGGCGTAATCGGCATCATCCTGCGGCAGATCAACGATAAACACCTCAGGCAGCTTTTCACCGCTGCTGGAAATGGTATCGCCGATAAACGCCAGCGCCCAGCGCTGTTGCCGCCCATCAGGCCGGGTATAACCGCCCAGGCCAACCCAGCCCTCTTCGTAGGCGCGATTAATTTGGTCACTGCCCGGCTGCGGGTGTGGCGTGGTCTCGCTGACTAACACGCAGTAATGGCTGCCGTCATATTCACGCGGATGCTGCTTGGGAGGATTCACGCCCTGTAATGGCACGGCTACCCCCACGTTGCGCAGATCCAGCGCCGGGTCCAGTTCATGCATCACATGGTCATTATAAGTAAAGCTCAGGCGGCTGCCGTCCGGACTAAACACATGCACGTGAGTGCCGCCACGCAGTGCACCGGGGGTATAGGGCGCGGTGATATCCATCGCATCGAGGGTAATGGCAAGTTCGCGATCCGGTTCGCTGACAATTACCCCACGGCGATGGTGAAAATCGTAATGCCAAACGCTATCAGGGTGCTCGGGGCCGTGAATAAAAGCATATCGGGCCGGCGCGTCCGGGCTGACAGTCACCACGCCCACGTGAGCACCGTGCTGGGCACGGTAAACCACTTCTACCACGCCGCTGTCGACGTTCACCCGTTCAATGCTCAGGCCGGTGAAAGAAGCGCCGCTCGGGCGTACGTCGTAAGCCAGCCACTGGCTGTCCGGCGTCCAGACGTTAATATTGGTTAGCTGATGCCCACGTGGATCAAAAGTCAGCTGTTTTTCCCGATGGCTCATGGCGGCTCCCCTGCTCATGCTGGCACTGAGCCGCCATCTTACCGGATCAGCCGACGCGTTTCACATCACCCACCAACAGCAGATACGACAACCCGCCGAGTAACGCCACAACGGCGATATAAATCAGTGAGGGTGCAAAACCATAATCCTGCGCTAAGCGCCAAATCGGCATTCATCGGCATTCATCGGCAACGCGACAATGGAAATATTAGATCTGTCTATTATGCAAGAAGATAAAGCAGCTTAATAAATGGAATAATACGCCGGTTCATTTTTTTGATTGTCGTGGAGTCGATACTGGTATCCATGATTCATCCCCCTGAGAAATATATTCATTTCTGCACAATCTGCTCCCGAAAAATCATGCAGCAGTGGTGTTTTCATCGGGTTAACCGACCTGGTTCGCTATTGAGTATTAAAATCTAGCTAATGGATTATTTAATAGGTCGTTGATCATTGTAGACACGAAATCGGATCTTGTAATACAAGATGGATAACAAAAAAACATCAGCCAGAAGAACATCACGATTTACATTTTGGAAAATTAATTCTAAATTGGATTTTTAAATCCAAATGAAAGATCACCATGCTGAGTCGTTACCAAGCCATCGCCGATGCCATTACGCTGTTGTTTGCCCCTTACGCCGAAGTGGCACTTCATGATCTCGCCAGCCAGAAGCTGGTTTACATCAGCAATAACCGCTCGCAACGTGAGCTGGGCGAAGACTCCAACCTGAGCGAGTTACAGGGCGATCAAGGCTTGCAGGTGATCGGCCCCTATCTGAAGCGCAATTGGGATGGCAGCCAACTGCGTTCTATCAGTGCGGTATTGCGCGACGATAACGGTGCCCCCATTGGCCTGTTGTGCATCAATCTTGATATCACCGTGCTGGAAAGCGCCAAAGCCGCGCTGGAAGTCTTCCTGGGTGGCAATGCCCTGCAACCACAGCCGGACGTGCTGTTCCAGGATGACTGGCAGGAACGCATCAACACCTTCATTCACCAATGGTTGCAACAACGTCAACAAACGCTCGGTACCCTTAACGGTGCGGGCAAGCGGGCAATGGTGGAGGCGCTCTATCACCAGGGGGCTTTCAAAGGAAAAAACGCCGCCGGCTATGTCGCCAAGATCCTTGGTATCGGCCGTGCTACCGTTTACAACTATTTGAAAAATATAAAGGAGTCTGTATGAGTCAGCTATTTGACGCGATTGTTTCCGCCCATCAGCATTTGCGCCCGCAGGTTCGCGTGACCCCGCTGGAACACAGCGTATTGCTGTCACAGCAGTTGGGTTGCGAGCTATATCTGAAATGCGACCATCTGCAGCATACTGGCTCTTTCAAATTTCGTGGTGCCAGCAACAAACTGCGGTTGCTGAATGAGCAACAGCGCAGCCATGGAGTGATCGCCGCCTCGACCGGGAACCACGGCCAGGCCGTCGCGCTGGCAGGCAAACTGATGGGTGTCAGCGTGACGGTGTATGCCCCGGAAACGGCGGCAGCGATCAAACTCGAGACCATCCGTGCGCTGGGTGGCAAAGTGGAACTGATACCGGGCGACGCACTGAATGCTGAGCAGGCGGGAGAAAAGGCAGCCACTGAGCAAGGCAAAGTCTATATCTCACCCTATAACGACCCACAGGTGATTGCCGGTCAGGGCACCTGCGGCATGGAGTTGGTAGAGCAGCAAGCAGATTTGGATGCGGTGTTTGTTGCCGTGGGTGGCGGTGGTTATATTTCAGGAATTGGTACCGTTTTGCAGCAATTGTCGCCGAAAACCCAACTGATTGCCTGCTGGCCGGAAAATGCCACCAGCATGTATAGCGCACTGCAGGCGGGCCATATCTATCCGGTGGAAGAACAGGACACGCTGTCAGATGGAACCGCTGGCGGCGTTGAGCCTGGAGCGATCACCTTCCCACTGTGTCAGCAGGTGATTAACCGCAAAGTATTGGTCAGTGAAGCGGAAATCAAACAGGCCATGCGCCAGATTGCCACCAGCGATCGCTGGATTATTGAAGGTGCTGCCGGAGTGGCCTTGGCCGCTGCCATCAAACTGGCACCGGAATTCCAGGGCAAAAAAGTGGCGGTGGTACTGTGCGGGAAAAACATTGTGCTGGAGAAATACCTCAAGGCAATCGCCGATGAAAATCATTAATAAACGGCAGATCCTTGAAGCTTTCGATGCAGATGCCGTCACATTGTTACTAAAACAGGGATTTATTGCCTATTCCCAACAGCAGGTGCAGTACCCACATCACCGCCGTCGTCGCTGACGCCCAGGGCAAGCAGGAGCTGGCGGCCGATCTGACCGGGCTGGCGATTCAGGACGTACAGATTGTGAAGGGTATTTTGGCTTGGATATAGAATGTTTTTAGGGCGCGACTGCGCCCCTGTAAATCGAATCACTGTCAGGCATTCAGCACAAACTTCTCGATCGCGCGGGCTACACCGTCTTCAGTATTGGTGCTGGTAACAAACTGCGCTACCGCTTTCAGTTCCGGGATAGCGTTACCCATCGCTACGCCAACGCCGGCGTATTCGATCATCGCCGTGTCATTGGCCTGATCGCCCAACGCCATCACATTTTCCTGCGCAATACCGAGGTGTTCTGCCAGCATTCTGACTCCGGCACCTTTATCGACGTTTTTGTGCAGAATTTCCAGGTAATAAGGCGCGCTTTTCATGATGGTGTAACGCTCCCGAGTCTCAGGAGGAATGCGCGCAATAGCGCGATCCAAAAGTTCCGGCTCGTCTATCATCATCACTTTCGGGAAACGAATCTGACGATCCATTTCTTCCACGCTGCGGTACTTCAGCGGAATACCGGTCATCTCCGACTCATGCACGGTGTATTTGCCGATATCCTTGTTCGGGGTGTACAAAGTGTCAAAATCAAATGCCTGGTAATGGACGCCCAGTTCGCGGGCCATCTGCTCGAAATAGAGATAATCCTCAAAACCCAGCGTTTCCTGCAGGGTACAGGCACCGTCTGCCGCCTGTAAAACCAGTGCGCCGTTATAGGTAATACAGAAATCACCGGGCCCCTGAATATCCAACTGTCGCAGATAGTCCTGCACGCCGACATAGGGCCGCCCGGTTGCCAGCACCACATGCACCCCTTTGCGGCGCGCCTCGGTAATGGCCTGCTTCACCGCAGGCGTTATCTGGTGCTGCGGATTAAGCAACGTGCCATCCATATCAATCGCGATCAGTTCAATAGCCATTCGAGCTTCTCCCAGTGGTTTTTCCCATGCTAACGCGTTTCAGCCCACGCTGTCAGCGCCAAAAAGGCGTAAAAAAATCCGCGCAAGTCACCCGGCGCGGATTTTCATGGCCATCAATGCGTTAGATATCGATATTTGCCGCTTTCAGGGCATTTTCTTCGATAAAGGCCCGGCGAGGCTCAACTGCATCACCCATCAGGGTGGTAAACAGTTGGTCAGCAGCAATGGCGTCCTTCACGGTCACGCGCAGCATGCGACGACTTTCCGGATCCATGGTGGTTTCCCACAGCTGCTCTGGGTTCATTTCACCCAGACCTTTATAACGCTGTACTGCCAGCCCACGGCGTGACTCTTTCACCAGCCACTCCAATGCCTGCTCGAAGCTTTCAATCGGCTGACGACGCTCACCACGTTCGATGAAGGCATCTTCTTCGATCAGGCCGCGCAGTTTCTCACCCAGCACGCAGATTTTGCGGTATTCGCCGCCGTGGATGAAATCGAAGTCCAGCGCGTAGTCGGTATCCACACCGTGGGTACGGATGCGCAGTACCGGCTCAAACATCTGGCGCTCACGGTTCTCAAAGAGAACCGAGTCATAGCTGCTGCCGTGCTGTTCTTTGTCGTTCAGCAATTTCACCAGTGAATCAATCCAGGTCTTAACCTTGGTCTGATCGCTCAGATCGCCCTCTGCCAAAGTTGGCTGGTAGATCAGGTTGTTCAGCAGTGCACGCGGGTAGCGGCGCTCCATACGACCGATCAGCTTCTGCACACTGTAGTGCTCCGCAACCAGTTTTTCCAATGGCTCACCGGCAAGTGCTGGGGCGGCTCCGTTGGTGTGCAGGGTTGCGCCGTCCATCGCGATGGCGATTTGGTACTGATCCATCGCTTCGTCATCTTTGATGTACTGTTCCTGCTTGCCTTTTTTCACCTTGTACAGCGGCGGCTGAGCAATGAAAACGTGGCCGCGCTCGATGATTTCCGGCATCTGACGGTAGAAGAAGGTCAACAGCAGCGTACGGATGTGCGAGCCATCGACGTCGGCATCGGTCATGATGATGATGTTGTGGTAACGCAGTTTGTCCGGGTTGTACTCATCGCGGCCAATGCCGCAGCCCAGCGCGGTGATCAGCGTCGCCACTTCCTGCGAAGACAGCATCTTGTCGAAGCGTGCTTTCTCAACGTTAAGGATTTTACCTTTCAACGGCAAGATTGCCTGGTTCTTACGGTTACGCCCCTGCTTGGCAGAGCCGCCCGCTGAGTCCCCTTCCACCAGGTACAGTTCGGACAGCGCCGGATCGCGTTCCTGGCAATCCGCCAGTTTGCCCGGCAGGCCAGCCAAATCCAATGCGCCTTTACGACGGGTCATTTCACGCGCTTTACGCGCCGCTTCACGGGCACGAGCCGCATCGATGATTTTACCGACGACAATTTTCGCATCGCCCGGGTTTTCCATCAGATAATCGACCAGCTTTTCGTTCATCAGTGTCTCAACCGCGGTTTTTACCTCGGAAGAAACCAGCTTGTCTTTGGTCTGAGAAGAGAACTTGGGATCCGGAACTTTCACCGAAACCACGGCAATCAAACCTTCGCGCGCATCGTCACCGGTGGCACTGATTTTGGCTTTTTTGCTGTAGCCTTCTTTATCCATGTAGCTGTTCAGGGTACGGGTCATCGCGGTACGGAAACCGACCAGATGGGTACCCCCATCACGCTGTGGGATGTTGTTGGTGAAGCAGTAGATATTTTCCTGGAAACCGTCGTTCCACTGCAGCGCCACTTCTACACCGATATCGTCTTTCACGGTTGAGAAATAGAACACGTTTGGATGAATCGGGGTTTTGTTTTTGTTCAGGTACTCAACAAACGCCTTGATACCGCCTTCGTAGTGGAAGTGGTCTTCTTTGTCCGTGCGTTTGTCTTTCAGGCGGATAGACACGCCAGAGTTCAGGAATGAGAGTTCGCGCAGGCGCTTGGCCAGAATGTCGTACTCAAATTCGGTATTGTTGGTGAAGGTTTCATAGCTCGGCCAGAAACGCACCGTGGTACCGGTCTGATCGGTTTCACCGACCACTTTCAGCGGCGCCTGTGGTTCGCCCATGGCGTAGGTTTGTTCGTGCACCTTGCCTTCACGACGGATAACCAGTTCCAGCTTCTCGGACAGGGCGTTAACGACAGAAACGCCCACGCCGTGCAGACCGCCGGAAACCTTGTAGGAGTTGTCATCAAATTTGCCGCCGGCATGCAGCACGGTCATGATCACCTGCGCCGCAGAAACCCCTTCCTCTTCGTGAATACCGGTCGGGATACCACGACCGTCATCCTGTACCGAAACGGAGTTGTCGGCATGGATGGTCACCTGGATGTCACTACAGTGGCCAGCGAGTGCTTCGTCGATAGCGTTGTCCACAACCTCGAATACCATGTGGTGCAGACCGGTGCCATCATCGGTGTCGCCGATATACATGCCCGGGCGCTTACGCACCGCGTCCAGCCCTTTTAATACCTTGATACTTGAGGAGTCATAAGAATTCGACATCAACGTTTCTCGCTCATTTTAGTCCTGTGGTTGAACCTCTATTTTACCTTGTTCCACGCGGAACATCTTGCCCTTTTCACCGGCCATATCGGTCACTTGTTCAGCACTTACGGCACTGACAAAGACCTGGGCCTGGGTGGCTTTCAGGCGATCGGCCAGCAACCGGCGACGGCCGGTGTCCAGCTCGGAGGCAAAATCATCAATCAGATACAGGCAACGCCGCCCGCTCTGCCGGGTGAGAAACTCACCCTGCGCTAAGCGCAACGCGCACATCAGCAACTTCAACTGACCGCGCGATAACAAATCCTCTACCGGCGTGCCGTCGGCACGAATGCGAAAGTCCGCTTTATGCGGCCCCACCGCGGTATAGGTTAACGCTCTGTCACGCTCAAACTGGCGCTCCAGCAGCTCTCCGTAGTCGCTCTCTTTGTCCCAGCCACGCTGGAAAGAGAAACTCAGGGCAAATTCGGGCAAAAACTGCGCGCACGTCGCGGTAATATCCGCGGCAATCGCGTCGCTGTATGCTGCCCGCCACTCGCTGATACGCTCGGCCAACGGGATCAATTCCTGATCCCAGGCGCGGATCTGCGCATAGCGACTGACCTGGCGCAGCGCGGCATTGCGCTGCTTCAGTAACCGTTTCAGGTTGCTCCAGGCGGTGAAAAAACCGGGTTCGTTATGAAAACAGCCCCAGTCCAGGAAGGCACGCCGGAATTTCGGCCCACCGTTTAGCAGGGTAAAACCTTCGGGGGTAATCAGTTGCATCGGCAATAGCTGCGCCAGTTCAGCCACTTTGTGGCCGTCGCTGCCATCGATACGCACCTTGCTGTCCCCCTGACGGCTCTTGCTTAATCCTACGGATATTTCACGCTCTGCACCGTCAATACGGCCGTGCAAAATAAACTCAGGCTTGTCGTGGCGGATCACCCGCCCAGCCTGCAGGCTGCGAAACGCCCGCCCGTGCCCAAGGGTATACACCGCCTCAAGCACGCTGGTCTTTCCGCTGCCATTGGCACCCACCAGGAAGTTGAATCCCGGCGCCAGAGCCAAATCCGCCGCTTCAATATTGCGGAAATCTTTAATCAGTAAACGCGTTAATGCCATGCCAATTCCATCACCGGGAAATTACGCTCAATGTGAGGGCGTTATCGGCGCTGGCAGTTTACGTGCGGACAGCGCACAGCAACCGGAGCGTACACAGAGTACGTGAGGATTGCGAGCACTGCCCAAGCGTAAAATGGCAAGCAAGATAGCCCGGATATCGATCACAACCGCATTGGCATGACGACATAGGCCGCAGACTTACTGGCACCGTCTTCGATCTGCACGCTGGAAACCGAGTCGGTCAGCAGCAGGCGCACATCTTCACACTTGAGCGCGTTCAATACGTCCAGCACGTAGCTGACGTTGAAACCAATTTCCATCTCGGTGCCGTCGTAGCTGACATCGAGGATCTCTTCCGCCTCTTCCTGTTCAGGGTTGTTGGCGGTGATCTTGAGTTGGTTTTGACTGACATACAGGCGCACGCCACGGAACTTCTCGTTCGACAAAATGGCCGCACGAGCAAACGCCTGCTTGAGCAGATCGCAACCGGCTTCCAGCGTTTTGTCCGGGTTCTTCGGCAATACGCGACGATAGTCAGGGAAACGGCCATCAACCAGCTTGGAGGTGAAGATAAAGTCACCGACGTGGGCGCGAATGTTGTTACTGCCGATCTGCAGCTGCAGCAGCGTATCGCCACCGTCCAGCAGACGCACCAGCTCCATCACCCCTTTACGCGGCACGATCACCGAATGCGATGGCAATTGCTGACCGATCGGCATTGAGCACACCGCCAGGCGGTGACCATCAGTCGCCACGGTACGCAGTTCTTCACCTTCGGTTTCGAACAACATGCCGTTTAAGTAGTAGCGCACGTCCTGATGAGCCATCGAGAACTGCGTGGCTTCGATCAGGCGCTTCAGGGTCGCCTGCGGCAGAGAAAATTCAACTTCACTCTGCCAGTCGTCCAGGTTCGGGAAATCCACCGCCGGCAACGTAGAAAGAGAGAAGCGACTGCGGCCGGAACGCACCAGCATACGCTCGCCTTCCAGCGTCACAGTGATCTCAGCCCCTTCGGGCAAGCCACGGCAGATATCAAATAATTTACGCGCGGGGACGGTAGTCGCGCCCACCTCATGAGGTTGGGACAGGGCAACGCGTGCCACCATCTCCATCTCCAGATCGGTGCCAGTCAACAGCAGGCTGCCTTCCGTCACCTGCAACAGCAGGTTACCCAGAATTGGCAGCGTTGGGCGGCCGCCCAGCGGGCTGCTCACCTGTTGCAGTGGTTTTAGCAGATGCTCACGTTCAACGATAAATTTCATAGCGCTAGGAAGATAATGTTCTGATTAAATTGGAGAAATCTTCTTTGATGTCGTGACTTTCCTCACGCAACTGCTCGATCTTCCGGCAGGCGTGCAACACCGTGGTATGGTCGCGGCCACCAAACGCATCGCCGATTTCTGGCAGGCTGTGGTTGGTGAGCTCTTTTGCCAGCGCCATCGCCATTTGGCGGGGACGGGCAACGGAACGCGAGCGCCGCTTGGACAACAAATCAGCGATTTTAATTTTATAGTATTCTGCCACCGTCTTTTGAATATTATCGATGGTGACCAGCTTTTCCTGCAGTGCCAGCAGATCGCGCAGCGCTTCACGCACGAAATCAATGGTAATGGCACGGCCGGTAAAGTTTGCGTTGGCGATCACGCGGTTCAACGCCCCTTCGAGCTCACGCACGTTGGAACGCAGGCGCTTGGCGATAAAGAACGCCACTTCACCTGGCAGACGGATATTATTCTCGTCGGCCTTTTTCATCAGGATCGCTACGCGGGTTTCCAGCTCCGGCGGTTCGATCGCAACCGTCAGTCCCCAACCGAAGCGGGATTTCAGACGATCTTCCACGCCGTTAATCTCTTTCGGATAACGGTCTGAGGTCAGGATAATCTGCTGATTGCCTTCCAACAGGGCGTTAAAGGTATGGAAGAACTCTTCCTGCGAACGCTCTTTGTTGGCAAAAAATTGGATGTCATCGATCAGCAGCGCATCGACCGAACGGTAATAACGCTTAAATTCTTCAATGGCATTGTTCTGCAAGGCTTTGACCATGTCCTGCACAAAGCGTTCAGAGTGCATATAGACCACTTTGGCGTTGGCCTTGCGTGCCATGATGCCGTTACCCACCGCGTGCAACAGGTGAGTTTTACCCAGACCGGTGCCGCCATAAAGGAACAGCGGGTTATAGGCACCACCCGGGTTATCGGCCACCTGACGGGCCGCCGCGCGCGCCAACTGGTTGGATTTACCCTCAACAAAGTTATCAAAGGTGTGCTTTGGATTAACGTTGGAGCGGTAAGAAAGTTCAGGTTGCGGCGCTGCGTTGTCCCAGCTTGGGCGGGAAGGCGCGGCAACACGCACTATGGGCGCGCTGGGTGCACTGACGCTGGCAGCGACGGTCTGGCTGATGATTTGGGAGAGAGGTTTACTGCCCACTTCAAAACGCAACAATGGGGCATCCGTACCGCAGAAATCATTCAACAGGCCATTGATATTGTTTAAGTACTTATCGCGAACCCAATCCAGCACAAAACGATTGGGCGCATAAAGCGCCAGGGTGTTGTCACTCAGTTCCGCCTGCAATGGGCGTATCCACATACTAAATTCTGTGGCAGGTAACTCATCCTGCAATCGGGCAAGACACTGCTGCCAAAGCGAAAGTGACACGGCGGACTCCACTCGAACAAGATCAATAAAAGAAAAGAATCAGGCTAATTTTTTATAACTCATGATTTTTGACACATACCCGGCATCGGCTGTTTGCCTGTGGGGGATGCGAACCGCCTTTCACGGTTTATGTCCCTCACGATCCCCGCTTGAGAGATCGCGATCGGAATGACGGATCATAGCGCAATCCGCGCAAGAGATCCTCCTCTTCATCACAGATTAGATCCATTTTATCCACAGGCCCCGGCCTGCGGCGATCTTTTCGCCAGCCTCGCTCAATTGCAGGCAAAAACCCGTCTGCGGAAAGGTATTTTTTACATTGTCAACCGGTTATACCCTGTTATCCACGCCGGATCCTTGGCTTTACCCCCAAGGATCGCATCGGGATCCTTGCGATTTACCCCCGAGTCCGTATAATCTTCGCCCTACGTGTGTACCTGGTTCCTTAATGGTGTGTCATTAACCGGACAGGATTCTGCGGTGACCACGGGCCAATACCGGATTTTACTCCAAATTGGCAGACAACCAGGTAGGCTAGCGCAATGTGAATTGACTCAGGACTGTACAATTATTACAATCCCGCCTCTTTATATATTGCGATTGAGGCGTCGGTGGTCTTCACGCCGAATAGCCAAACGCGTTTACTGATCAGTAATTATTTTAAGTTTAGGTAGAAATCGCCATGAAACGCACTTTCCAACCGTCCGTATTGAAGCGTAACCGTAGCCACGGCTTCCGTGCTCGTATGGCCACCAAAAATGGTCGTCAAGTTCTGGCCCGCCGTCGTGCGAAAGGCCGTGCTCGTCTGACTGTTTCTAAGTAATAAAAGCTAACCCGCTGAGTGGTTAAGCTCGCTTTTCCCAGGGAGTTACGTTTGTTAACTCCCACTCACTTCACTTTCGTCTTCCAGCAGCCACAACGGGCTGGCACGCCGCAAATCACCATCCTCGGCCGCCTGAACCAGCTGGGGCATCCCCGCATCGGTCTTACCGTCGCCAAAAAACACGTCAAACGCGCGCATGAACGCAACCGGATCAAACGCCTAACCCGCGAAAGCTTCCGTTTACTTCAGCACGAATTACCGGCGATGGATTTTGTCGTGGTGGCCAAAAAAGGGATAGCGGATTTGGATAACCGTGCACTGACGGAAGCTTTGGAAAAATTATGGCGTCGCCACTGTCGCCAGGCTCCCGCATCCTGATCGGGCTGGTGCGGGCTTACCAGCTCGTCATCAGTCCGCTGCTTGGGCCTCGTTGTCGCTTCCAGCCGACATGCTCTCATTACGCAATTGAGGCATTAAGCAGGTTTGGCATGATAAAAGGCAGTTGGTTAGCATTGAAACGCGTATTAAAATGCCACCCCTTGAACCCAGGTGGCGATGATCCCGTGCCGCCGAAACCCGACGATAACAGAGAACACTAACGATGGATTCGCAACGCAATCTTCTCCTCATCGCTCTGCTGTTCGTGTCTTTCATGATCTGGCAAGCCTGGCAAACGGACAACGCTCCGCAACCAGTCGCGCAGACCACGCAACAGACTTCGAACCCTGCTACCGGTGATGCCGCAAGCTCAGCAGTTCCAGCCAGTGGCCAAGGTAAACTGATTACCGTAAACACTGACGTGCTGTCGCTGACCATCAACACCCGTGGTGGTGATATCGAGCAGGCTAAACTGTTGGCCTACCCGGACACTCTGGGTTCATCGACGCCATTCCAGCTGCTGGAAACCACACCGGCATTTGTTTATCAGGCGCAAAGCGGCCTGACCGGCAGAAACGGTCCGGATAACCCGGCAAACGGCGAACGTCCTCTGTTCCAGGCGGCGCAGGACAGCTACACCCTGCCGGAAGGCCAGGAAGAGTTGCGCATCCCACTGACCTTTACCGGTAAAGACGGCGCAATCTACACCAAGACTTTCGTGCTCAAGCGTAATCATTACGCGGTTGCCGTTGACTACAACATCGACAACAAAAGCACCACTCCGCTGGAACTGACCCTGTTCGGCCAACTGAAGCAGACCACTGAGCTGCCTAAGCACCGTGATACCGGCAGCAACAACTTTGCCCTGCACACCTTCCGTGGCGCGGCGTACTCTTCCAGCGAAGACAAATATCAGAAGTATGCGTTCGATAAGGACGAGAACCTGAGCGTGACCACCCAGGGCGGTTGGGTTGCAATGCTGCAACAATACTTCGCCACCGCGTGGGTGCCGGCAACTCAGGGTAGCAATACCTTCTATACCGCCAAGCCAGGCGACAACCTGTCTACCATCGGCTTCAAATCTACTCCGGTAGTGGTGCAGCCTGGTGCGCAGCAGCAACTGAACGCCACCCTGTGGGTTGGCCCGGAGCTGCAGGATCAGATGGCCCAACTGGCGCCGCACCTGGACCTGACCGTGGATTACGGTTGGTTGTGGTTCATCTCCCAGCCGCTGTTCAAACTGCTGAAGTTCATCCACGGCTTTATCGGTAACTGGGGCTTCTCAATTATCATCATCACCTTCATCGTGCGCGGCATCATGTACCCGCTGACTAAAGCGCAGTACACCTCGATGGCGAAAATGCGCATGCTGCAGCCAAAACTGCAGGCGATGCGTGAGCGTATCGGTGATGACAAACAGCGCATGAGCCAGGAAATGATGGCGCTGTACAAGTCTGAGAAAGTGAATCCGTTGGGGGGTTGTCTGCCGCTGGTTATCCAGATGCCAATCTTCCTGGCGCTGTACTACATGTTGATGGGCTCAGTTGAGCTTCGCCATGCGCCGTTCGCTCTGTGGATCCACGACCTGTCGGCGCAAGACCCGTACTACATCTTGCCAATCCTGATGGGCGTGACGATGTTCTTCATTCAGAAGATGTCGCCGACCACCGTGACTGATCCGATGCAGCAGAAAATCATGACCTTCATGCCGGTGATCTTCACAGTGTTCTTCCTGTGGTTCCCGTCCGGTCTGGTGCTGTACTACATCGTCAGTAACCTGGTGACCATCCTCCAGCAGCAGTTGATTTACCGCGGCCTGGAAAAACGTGGTTTACACAGCCGCGACAAGAAAAAGACCTAAGCGTATTGTAAGGGTTCGGCGCGCTGAACCCTTGCTGCGATAGAATAGGAGGCGGTCATTAGACCGCCTTTTTGCATATTGAATTGTCAGAGAAGAGAATCACTATGAGCACCACCGATACCATCGTAGCCCAAGCCACCCCGCCGGGACGCGGCGGCGTCGGCATTCTGCGTATTTCCGGCCGTGGCGCCAAAGACGTCGCCCAGGCTTTGCTCGGTAAGCTACCCAAGCCACGTTACGCCGATTACCTGCCATTCCGAGATGCCGCAGGTGCCACCCTGGATCAGGGCATCGCACTGTGGTTCCCGGGCCCTAATTCGTTTACCGGCGAAGACGTGCTGGAGCTGCAAGGCCATGGCGGGCCGGTGATCCTCGATCTGCTGCTCAAACGCGTGTTGGCGCTGCCAGGCATGCGTATCGCGCGGCCCGGCGAGTTTTCCGAACGCGCATTCCTCAACGACAAGCTGGATTTGGCACAGGCCGAGGCGATTGCCGACCTGATCGATGCCAGTTCCGAGCAGGCGGCGCGCTCAGCCATGAACTCGCTGCAGGGGGCTTTTTCCACCCGCATCCACCAACTTGTGGAAGCACTTACTCACCTGCGAATCTACGTAGAAGCGGCCATCGACTTCCCCGATGAGGAAATCGACTTCCTGTCTGACGGTAAAATCGAAGCGCAGCTCAACGGCGTTATGGCCTTTCTTGCCAGCGTCCGCGCCGAAGCGCGCCAGGGCAGCCTGCTGCGTGAAGGGATGAAGGTGGTGATCGCCGGGCGGCCAAACGCCGGTAAATCCAGCCTGCTGAACGCATTGGCCGGCCGCGAAGCGGCGATTGTTACCGATATCGCCGGTACCACCCGCGACGTCTTGCGCGAACATATTCACATCGACGGCATGCCACTGCACATCATCGACACCGCCGGCCTGCGTGAAGCTATCGACGAAGTTGAACGCATTGGTATCGAACGTGCATGGAATGAGATCGAACAGGCGGATCGCGTACTGTTTATGGTCGACGGCACCACCACCGCAGCCACCGAACCGGCTGAGATTTGGCCAGAGTTTATGGCCCGCCTGCCAAATCGTCTACCGATCACCGTGGTGCGCAACAAAGCCGACATCACTGGTGAAACACTGGGCATGACAGAAGTGAATGGTCACTCACTTATTCGCCTTTCGGCACGTACTGGTGAAGGCATCGATCTGCTGCGTGACCACCTGAAGCAAAGCATGGGCTTCACCAGCAATATGGAAGGCGGCTTCCTGGCACGCCGTCGCCACCTGCAGGCGCTTGAGCAAGCGGCTCAGCATCTGGTTGAGGGCAAAGAACAGTTAGTGAGCGCTTACGCGGGGGAGCTGTTGGCCGAAGAATTACGCCTGGCGCAGCAAGCGCTGAGTGAAATCACCGGCGAATTTACCTCTGACGACCTGCTGGGACGCATTTTCTCCAGCTTCTGTATCGGTAAGTAAACCATCATCCCTCTAAGGAAAGAGCATACATGGCATTAACTCTCAGGGTGTTACTGGAAAACCGCCGCGCCACCGGCATGGATAAATCGCTGCTGGTGAAGGCCGGGCTCAGCCTGTTGATTGAGGATGAAACGGACTCGGTTTTGTTCGATACCGGCCCCGATGGCAGTTTTCTGCATAACGCAGAGCTGATGGGCGTCGATCTTTCCGGGTTAACCGCTACGGTGCTGTCGCATGGCCATTATGACCACTGCGGCGGCGTCCCCTGGCTACCCGATAACAGCCGCATCATTTGCCATCCGCAAATCGCCGATGAGCGCTATTCGGCGGTGAAACTGCTTGGCCATAGTCAGAAAATCAAAAAGTTATCGCTGGATATCGATTACTCCCGCCATCGTATGGAGTACAGCCGTAAGCCGCTGCATATCAGCGAACGCTTTATGTGGTCAGGGGAGATCGCGGTGGCCAAGCCGAAAGCCTATGGCGTGATAGGAGGTAAAACTGAGGCTGTAGATTACGTTATCGACGAGGGAGTGCTGATTTATAAGTCCGATCGTGGGTTGGTGATAATTACCGGCTGTGGACATCGTGGGATCATTAACATCGTGCGTCACTGTCAAAAGATAACCGGGGTCAATAAGATCCATGCGTTGATCGGTGGTTTCCATCTGCGCTGCGCCTCACCGCGCCTGATATGGCAGGTCAGGCAATTTCTGAATCAGCAAAAACCCGATAAGCTCATGGGCTGCCATTGTACTGGCACATGGGGGAAGCTGTGGTTACCGGAGGGGGTAGCGCCGGCGACGGGCGATACCTTGGTTCTGGGATAAACGCCAACAAGCACATTCGTTTTCACCGCCATACCGCAGAACAAGGTCCGCTATCTCCCCTACCTTGTCAAAACTCACCTAAGCTTATCTCAGCGATTTTTATCGGGAGAGATAAGAAAAAATGAACTAACCACTGGATTTACTGGGTGTCGGCCTTGGCCCTTTCAACCTCAGTCTGGCCGCCCTGGCCTATGAAAGTGGCATACTCAATTATACCTTTCTCGATCGAAACGCCAGCTTCCGTTGGCATCGCAACCCGGATCTGACCGGTAAGCGGGTAACCGTTGTCGGGGGAGGCCAAAGTGGTGCAGATATTTTCCTGAACGCACTACGCGGCAATTGGGGAGAAGCCGCACAGCTGGACTGGATTTCTCGTCGGCCGAATTTCCAGCCGTTGGACGAGTCCGCCTTCACCAATGAAGACTTCACTCCGGAGGAGGACTCAGCCTGATGGCCTGGCGCTCGGCCCGCATCCTCAATCACCTGCTCGGCAAACCCCATTTTGATTTGACGCCGAACGCATCGATGATCCAATGGTGGAGTGATGCATCTCCGGACAATGATATTGCTTAGTCAGATAAATAGGATAAAACGCATACTGTTTTTTAATGATAAATCCTCGACTTATGCTTAATCTAACTCCCTAGCGTTTTCAGCGCCCCCTCTGTCACGGAGTGAATAATGGCATGTCATTTTGCCCGATGGATCCCCACATCCCCCGCACTGGATACCCGGAGATTATCCGCCGAGGTCGTTGCTGCAACCGCTGCTTTTTCCGTTAAACGCCGCCAGCGCTTCCTACAGGGGCGCATCCTGCTCGCAGAGCTGATGTTTTATCTTTATGGCTTTTCGACATTGCCGGCTCTCGCCACCACCCCCACCGGACGCCCCTGTTTCGTCGATAATCACCTGCCCGATTTCAGCCTGGCCTATGCCAGCGATACGGTGGGGGTTTTACTCAGCCAGGAAGGCAAGGTAGGTCTGGATATCGAAGTGATGCGTGCCCGTGCTGGGCAACATAGGGAGCTGCAACACCAATACCAAACGCCGGCAGAAAACGCCTGGATCAACGCGCAGTACGACCGGCTGGAGGCGGAAACCCAACTGTGGAGCATTCGCCAGAGCGTGCTGAAGCTTTCCGGCCTGGGTAACAGCGGGCAATCGACGCTGCTGCTGCACCCTTTTTCCGGTCATTTGCGCTCCAGCATCACTCCTCAGGTTCATGTGATGAGCGATGCCGACGAATACCTGAGTTGGGCTTGCGCACGTGAACCCAGCCTGGAGCGCTTAATCTGCTGGCAATACGAAGCGGGTAAAGGCCTGCATAGGCACGGCGAAATCTCCCCGCGAGCCCCTGCGCTCTCCACCCGCTTTGTAAAACTAACCAGCCTGGCGCTCCAACGCTAACATCCGCGTTTTATGGCTAATCTGTAAGATAAAACTTTCTTTAACGAATAAATTTCTGCATAAAAATGCAAATTCAGCCAATTATTCAGTAATCATCTATTATCACCGCTCTCTTTGCCTTAGTATCTCAAGGTGTTCCAGGCTGAATCTGTTCATTCGAAAGGGAGAATCACCATGTCAGACCAAGCATTAAAAATCGTCACCCTGCTCGGCAGTTTGCGCAAAGGCTCTTACAACGCCATGGTAGCCCGCGCCTTGCCCGGTCTTGCGCCACAGGGTGTCACCATCGAAGCACTTCCCTCTATCCGTGATATTCCGCTGTACGATGCCGATGTACAACAAGAAGAGGGTTTCCCCGCCTCGGTGGAAGCCATTGCCGAGCAAATCCGCCAGGCCGACGGCGTGATCATCGTGACCCCGGAATATAACTATTCGGTACCTGGCGGGTTAAAAAATGCCATCGATTGGCTGTCCCGCCTGCCGAATCAGCCGTTAGCCGGTAAACCGGTGGCGATCCAGACCAGTTCCATGGGGCCGATTGGCGGCGCGCGCTGCCAATATCATCTGCGCCAGATCCTGGTGTTCCTCGATGCGATGGTGATGAACAAGCCGGAGTTTATGGGCGGCGTGATCCAGAACAAAGTGGACGCGCAGGCTGAGGAACTGATCGATCAGGGAACCTTAGACTTCCTGACCGGACAACTGTCCACCTTCAGCGACTATATTCGTCGTCTGAAATAAATGTCTTTTTTGACGCCTTCATTAAAAATCGAATGAAGGCGTCATTTCAATCAGAGAGTCACTGCCAACCCATTAAAAATAAAGTCATTAAATTATGTATTTTTTCATTTTAGCCATCTTACTGGCTTTCACCACCAGACCACTATTAGCCACAGAAATGCGTTATCCCGCCGGAGAAGAGCCGATCGAGCTACCGGTACATAGCCCACTAAGCACCCAACTGCCACGCACCACCCAGAGCCAGGAAGATAAAAAGATCGCAGCCATGTCGTTGTATCTGACGCTGATGCGTGAAGACGGCCGTAACATATGGGCGCCTTATCAACTGGCGGCTTCCTCAGCGGAAAAGGGCCAGACCGAACTGGCAGAGCGCTATCTGCAACTGAGCGCCGATCGCGGGTTATGGTATTACTACAATCTGCTGGAGGATGACGCCTTCAACAACATCCAACACGGCAGTACCTACCAGTCGATTCTGGCGGTAACCAAAGCCCGTTACCTGCAACATGCTCATTGGTTCGAAGGCAAAGCCAGCTATGCCATTCCGAACGGCACACCGCCGCCCGGAGGCTGGCCAACGGTGGTGTACCTGCACGCCTATGGCAAAAGCGCCGGTATCACACCGGAAGAACGCCTGTTTTTTAGTGAGATCGGCGTCGCCTATATAGAGCTCAACGGCACCCAGATGCTGTCGGAAAACAGCTTCCGCTGGTCAAATTACAGTGACGAAAGCACCCAGAGCGCGATTCAGCGAACCCTGCTGTCATCCACCGAAGAATTAAAGCTCAATCCGCAGAAAATCTACCTTGCCGCCCGCGGACAGGGGGCGCTGCATGCCGCCAATCTGTTAGCCAAATACCCGCAACTTTATGCCGGCGCACTGCTGATTGCCCCCAATGGCGGGATCAAGCAGGCACGGCAATCGCTGGCGACCCATAAGCGGCTGGTAGTGGCCTACTACGAACGGCAAAACTTCAGCGATCAAGCACTGGCAATGCACTTTGCCAATCTGTTCAGCAAGAATAATCAGGTAGAGGCTTTGCATTTTGCCCAAGGCGAGAGCCCCGATGGCGGCTGGCAGGCACGTTTTAAACGGCCCTTGCAGTGGGTGTTGCATCAGGTGCCCGACGCAACGCCGGGCGCCTGATATGACTACGCGCATTGGCTTGCAGGCTCTGAGAAAGTTGATTATTAGGGAGAGCGTGCCGAAGAGGTCGTAGCAGCTTCAGCTGCCGGAGCGCCCATCGGTGCGCTAGGCCCGAGTATCTCAGGCTAAAAGCAAACCCAGGGCCGACATTTGTCGGCCCTCAGACTGATGACAAACCTCATTCCTGCCCAGAGCGAGTAGAGGCCGATAAATAAAAATCAGGAAAATCAATTTATTGATTTTCGGCTGCTCACCACAAAGCAGGAAAAACCACGCTTTTTCCTGCTTTGTCAGCAACCTAAGGGCCGACATTTGTCGGCCCTATTCGCATTAATGACCGTCTACAAAGACAATCTTCAGCACAAACAGCACCGCAACCACCACCACGCATGGGCTGATTTCACGCCAGCGGCCGGTACCCAACTTCATTACACAGTAAGAAATAAAGCCGAGCGCGATACCTTCGGTAATTGAGAAGCTGAACGGCATCATCACCGCCGTCACAAACGCCGGTACGGCTTCGGTCAGGTCATCCCACGTCACCCGCGCCAGGCTGGATGTCATCAGCACGCCCACGTAGATCAACGCACCGGCAGCGGCATAAGCCGGCACCATGCCCGCCAATGGCGACAGGAAAATCACCAACAGGAACAGAATACCGGTAACCACCGCGGTCAGACCGGTACGGCCGCCGACGGAAACCCCGGCGGAGCTTTCAATGTAGGCGGTTACAGAAGAGGTGCCGACAAACGAACCGGCCACCGAACTGATGCTGTCCACGTACAGCGCTTGCTTCATACGCGGGAACTTGCCCTTATCGTCGGTCAAACCCGCCTTGTCGGTCACGCCAATCAAAGTGCCGGAGGAGTCAAACAGATTCACCAGCATAAAGGAGAAAATCACCCCTGCCAGGCCAATGTTCAGCGCACCCGCCAAATCAACCTGACCCACCACCGAGGTAATGTTCGGAGGCATGGAGAACACGCCGCCGTATTTCACATCGCCCAGCGCCCAGCCGATCAGGGTAGTTACCACGATGGAAACCAACACCGCCGCATGGAAATTACGTGACGACAGTACGGCAATAATAAAGAAGCCCAGCGCGCCCAACAGCACGTTGTGTGAGGTCAGGCTACCTATGGTCACCAGCGTATCCGGGTTAGCCACCACGATGCCGGCATTTTTCAGCCCCATCATGCCGATAAACAGGCCGATACCGCTGGTGATCCCCACCCGCAGGCTCATGGGTATATTGGCAATCATCCAGTAGCGGACGCGGAAAATAGTCAGCAGTAACAAACCGACCGCGCCCCAGAAGATGGCTCCCATGCCGACCTGCCATGAAATACCCATTGCGCCCACCACCACAAAGGCGAAGAACGCATTGAGGCCCATAGCCGGTGCCAGCGCCACCGGCAGATTCGCCAGCAGGCCCATAAAAATACTGCCGAAAGCGGCAATCAGGCAGGTGGTTACGAACACCGCCTGCGTATCCATGCCCGCCGCACCCAGAATTTGGGGGTTAACGAACACGATATACACCATGGTCAAAAAGGTAGTAATACCGGCAATCGTTTCCGTACGCACCGTGGTGCCATGTTGCTTGAGTTTAAACACACGCCCAAGCAAGCCTTGCTCAACGTCAAGGCCAGTGACTTGTTTGTTCATTTTCAGAAATTCCGAAGAAGGGAATGGACCGTCGCCGGCTATCCTATACCCAAAATAATTGGAGTCGCATCACGGCGGCAAGAACGCTCACCCCAGTCACTTACTCAAGTAAGTGACTGGGGTGAGCGTTCGCAGCCAACACAGATGCGGTTTCAAGTATGCCGGGTATATAACAAAAAGTCAGGGTTTTGATGCTGATCACAGGTTTTTTTCGCCGTCTTTACGGCTATAAACCCCAACAGGTTGTATTTACTGAGATTGATCGGCAATCGGTGATTCTGGGGTCGCAATCCGGCCTGATGCGGTTAAAGTGGCATTATCACGCATAATCTAAGGACACGGCCCCTGATGAACCAAATTGACTGTATTTTGTTTGATTGCGACGGCACGCTGGTGGACAGCGAAGTTCTTTGTAGCAAAGCCTATGTGCACATGTTTGCCCACTATGGCATTCACCTTTCGCTGGACGAGGTATTCCGGAAATACAAAGGGGTAAAGCTGTACGAGATTATCGAACAGGTTAATGCGGAGCACGGCGCCGCCTTGCCGAAGGAAGAACTGGAGCCTCTATACCGTCAGGAAGTGGCCCGACTGTTTGACCGCGAACTGCAGCAGATTGCCGGTGCGCGCGAACTGCTGGCGCAGGTGACAGTACCAATATGTACTGTGTCTAACGGCCCGGTCAGCAAAATGCAGCACTCGCTCGGCCTGACCGACATGTTGCACTATTTTGATGATCGGTTGTTCAGCGGCTATGACATTCAGCGCTGGAAACCGGACCCGGCGATCATGTTTCACGCCGCCGAAAAAATGCAGGTTGCCGTGGAGCGTTGCATTCTGGTGGACGACTCCGCTGCCGGTGCTCAGGCAGGGATTGCCGCCGGGATCCCGGTATTTTACTTCTGCGCCGATCCGCATAACAAGCCGATCGACCATCCGCTGGTCACCGCATTCGACGATTTGGCGCAATTACCTGCGCTGTGGCGTGAACGCGGCTGGCAGTTAACTAACTAGCCGGCAACGGCGGTTTATTGCGCCACCAGCGCCATGAGCGTTTCAACTCCCGGGTCTGCGGGCTAAAGCGGCAGTTGACCGCATTGGCCAGCAGATCCAGTGCCAGACAAAACACAAAGTACACCAGCGCGATAAACAGGAAGACTTCCATCGGGTACACCATGCTGCGGTTGTTGACCTGGGTCGCCAGAAACGTCAGTTCGCCAACCCCGACGATATAGGCCAGGGAAGTGTCCTTGATCAGCGAAATCCACTGGTTGATAAACGAAGGCACCATCATCCGCAACGCCTGCGGCAACACGATCATCCGTAGCGTTTGCCAACGGGTCAATCCCAGAGACAAACCCGCCTGCCACTGGCCTGGGCCGATGGCGATAATCCCCGCCTTCACCGCATGCGCCAGATAGGCCGAGGCGATCAGCGCCAATGCGCAAACTACGGTGGTGATTTCCGGAATATCCACACCAAAAACGATAGGCAGCAGGAAATAGGTCCAGAAAATCAGCATGATCACCGGGATGGCGCGGAAAAAACCCAGCAGCATGGCCAGTAACCCGGCTGCCACGCCACGCGACATCGCCAGGGCCACCCCCAGCAAGGTGCCGATAATGGCCGAAACCACGCCGGCCATCAGGCTGATCGCCAACGTCAGCGCTGCGCCCCCCAGCGGCCCGTCCGGCCAGGTTCCCCACAGCAGATAACCCAGGTTGTCGTAGATGACGCTGAAATCCATATTAATGTCCTCTCAGCGGTTTACGTTGCTGTCGCCACATACCCCAACCTTCCAACAGGGCAATGATGGCGATGTACAGCACCGTCGCCACGCCAAACGCCTGGAAGGTTCGCAGCGTCTCGGTTTCCACCTGACGCGAAGCATAAGACAGTTCGGCAACGCCGATCGCCATGGTCAGCGAGGAGTTTTTTATCACGTTCATATACTGGCCCAGCAGCGGCGGCATGGCGATTTTCAGCGCCTGCGGCAGCACCACATAGCGCATCGCCTGCCAGCCGGTTAATCCCAGCGCGTTGGCCGCATATTTTTGCCCGTTAGCGACACCACGGATGCCGGAACGGATCTCTTCGGCGATAAAGGCACTGGAGTACAGCGTCAGGCCGAAAAAGCCGGCGAGAAATTCAAACGACGGCCACTCAAGCGGACCGATTTGATGCGAAGTGTTGAGCCACTGCATGGCGGCAGAAGGCAGGATCTGCCCGGCGGCGAAATACCAAAAGAACAACTGCACCAGCAACGGCGTATTGCGAAACAACGAGCTATACCCCACCGCCAGCCAGCGCAGTGTCCACAGGCGGCTGTCACGCATCGCGGTCAGTAAAAATCCCAACAGCGTGGCGGCCAGGCTCGCACAGGCGGAAAGCCACAGCGTCAGCAGGAAGCCCCGCCATAGCCAGCTCAGATACTCCGGCGCCAGCAGCCAATCCAGGTTCATGGTCAATCCTTGTCTTGCAAAATGCGTCAGGGGCGCAGCAAGCTACGCCCCTCCATACAGATTTCAGCCCCACAGAAATCAGGCCTTCGGCTGTTGATCCAAAGGCGCGATTTTGAAGTCGCCGCGTGGCTGTGCGGTTTTGGTTTCCGGGCCAAACCAACGATCGTAGATCTTCGCCGCTTCACCGTCTTTTTCCAGCTTGATCAAAGTGTCGTTAACATTGGCGGTCAGGCGGTCTTCACCCTTGGGAATACCCACCCCCTGATACTCTTTGGTAATGCTGAACGGCGATATTTCGAAATCTGCCTTTTGCGCCGCCGGCAGGTTGCCGAGCAGGCCCACCAGCTTGGCATCATCCTGGGTGATCGCCTGTACGTTGCCGTTGCGCAGTGCTACGAACGCCAGCGGAGTGTCGTCGTAAGAGATCACTTTGGCCGTCGGGTAATGTTCACGCAGGGTAATCTCCTGCACCGTGCCTTTGTCCGCACCGATGCGCAGTTTTTTGATATCTTCCGGGGTTTTCAGCACGCCTTTATGGGCGATAAATTTCTGGCCGGTAGCGAAGTACGGCACGCTGAAGTTCACTTCCTTGGTGCGCTCGTCAGTAATGGTGAAGTTGGCGGCGATCAAATCGACCTTTTTCGCTACCAGCAAAGGAATACGGTTGGCCGGGTTAGTGGCACGCAGCTCCACCTTCACCCCCAGCGCCTTACCGATCGCATCGGCCACATCAACGTCATAGCCCACCAGTTTTTTGCTTTGCGGATCGATATAACCGAACGGAGGATTGCTGTCGAACACCGCGATACGCACTACGCCGGCTTTCTTGATGTCGTCGAGTTTGTCCGCATGCGCAGCACCGGTGGCGAGGCTGGTCAGGCTGGCTAACAAAGTTAAGGCCAAAACGCGATGTTTCATGAGTTGCTCCTAAGGGGTTGATGTCCTGCTGGCTGCTACGCTAGCAAGACCCGCTTAGGTCAGGAAATAATATAAAAAGCTATATTTATAACCTTTTTATCTTTGAGGATTTTAAACAGCATAAAGGCGCAGTTTTCTGCGCCTTTTAAGAGGTAACTCGAGGGGATATTACTCTTTTTTCTCGTCTTTACCGTCGGAGGACAACAGCTTTTCCAGCGCATCGCCACCAATATGACGGAAGTCCTGACCTTTCACGAAGTAGAAGATAAATTCGCAGATGTTCTGGCAACGGTCACCGATACGCTCGATTGAACGGGCGCAGAACAACGCAGTCAGCACGCTGGGAATGGTGCGCGTGTCTTCCATCATGTAAGTCATCAACTGACGCACGATGCCTTCATACTCCTGATCGACCTTTCTGTCTTCGCGATAAATTCGGATCGCCTCATCCAGATCCATACGCGCGAAGGCGTCCAGCACGTCATGCAGCATCTGCACGGTGTGGCGGCCCAACGACTCCAGGCTCACCAACAGTGGCTGATGCTGGTGCGAGAACTTTTCCAACGCGGTACGGCAAATCTTATCCGCCACGTCGCCGATACGTTCCAGCTCGGAGATGGTTTTGATGATCGCCATCACCAGGCGCAGGTCGCTGGCGGTCGGCTGGCGTTTGGCGATGATCCGCACGCAGGCTTCGTCGATCGCCACTTCCATCATATTGACCTTGGCATCGCCTTCGATCACCCGCTTGGCCAACTCACCGTCCTGGTTATGCATCGCAGTAATGGCGTCGGTTAGTTGCTGCTCCACCAGCCCGCCCATGGTCAGCACCTGGGTGCGGATGTGCTCAAGTTCTGCGTTGAACTGGCCGGAAATGTGTTTATTTAAATTCAGGTTATCCATGATGCATCCTATCAACCATAACGGCCAGTGATGTAGTCTTCGGTCTGTTTTTTCTGTGGCGCGGTGAACAGGGTATCAGTATCACTGAACTCGATCAGTTCGCCCAGATACATAAAAGCCGTGGAGTCAGAGCAACGTGCGGCCTGTTGCATGTTGTGGGTTACGATCACCACGGTGTAGTCAGACTTCAGTTCGCTGATCAACTCTTCAATTTTACCGGTGGAAATCGGATCCAGCGCCGAGCAAGGCTCATCGAGCAATAAGACGTCCGGACGAATAGCGATACCGCGGGCGATACACAGGCGCTGCTGCTGGCCGCCGGACAGGCTGTAACCGCTCTGGTGCAGCTTGTCCTTGGTTTCGTTCCACAATGCCGCCTTGGTCAGAGCCCACTGCACGCGCTCATCCATGTCGGCACGCGACAGCTTTTCAAACAGACGTACACCGAAGGCGATATTGTCGTAAATCGACATAGGGAATGGCGTCGGCTTCTGGAACACCATGCCGACCTTGGCACGCAGCAGGGCGATATCCGAGTTGTCGGTCAGAATGTTCTGCCCATCCAGCAGAATGCCGCCTTCTGCACGCTGCTCAGGGTACAACTGATACATCTTGTTGAAAGTGCGCAGCAGCGTTGATTTGCCACAACCGGATGGGCCGATAAACGCGGTGACCTTGTTCTTGGCGATATCCAGCGTGATATTTTTCAGCGCATGGAATTTGCCATAGTAGAAGTTCAGATCGCGTACCTGAATTTTGCTGCTGGAAGCGTCGTTAACCATACTCATCAAGACTTCTCTCTTTTCATCAGCGCCGCCTGGGCCGCGCTCAAAATTTTATGAATGCTTTTGCTTGGCGAAAACTACGCGCGCCAAGATATTCAGTACCAGTACACACAGGGTAATCAACAGCACCCCGGCCCAGGCCAGCTCTTGCCATTCGGCGAACGGGCTCATGGCGAATTTGAAAATGGTCACCGGCAGGTTGGCGATCGGCTGCATCAGGTCGGTGCTCCAGAACTGATTAGACAGCGAGGTAAACAGCAGCGGTGCGGTTTCCCCGGCGATACGCGCAATTGCCAGCAGCACGCCGGTGATAATGCCGGAGACCGAGGCTTTCAGCGTGATGGCGGAAATCATGCGCCATTTCGGCGTACCCAGCGCGTAAGCAGCTTCACGCAGCGTATCCGGCACCAGTTTCAGCATGTTTTCAGTCGTTCGAATCACGATTGGCACCTGTAACAGCGCCAGTGCGATGATCCCGGCCCAACCGGAGAAATGCTGCATCTTCGCCACCACAATGGTGTAGACGAACAGGCCCACGACAATCGACGGTGCTGATAACAGGATGTCGTTAATAAAGCGGATGACTTCCGCCAGCCAGGATTTACGGCCGTATTCCGCCAGGTAAATGCCGGCCATAATGCCCAGCGGCGTACCAAACACCGTAGCCCACATGATCAACAGCCCGCTACCAGCGATGGCGTTAGCCAGGCCGCCACCCGCGGTGTTCGGCGGCGGGGTCATTTCGGTGAACAGCGCCAGCGACATGCCGTCGATGCCTTTGGTCACGGTGGAAAACAGGATCCACACCAGCCAGAACAGGCCAAACACCATGGTCGCCATCGACAAGAACAGTGCCAGACGGTTTTTCTGACGGCGCCAGGCCTGCATTTTGCGACGGCTTTCCAACAGCGCCAGGTTGTTTTGCATTTCCATAGTCGCCACGTTAGCGTCCCTCCTTCTTGGCCAGACGCATCACCATCAACTTCGACAGCGCCAGGACGATAAAGGTGATAACAAACAGGATCAGGCCCAGCTCCATCAACGCTGCGGTGTGAACCCCAGACTCCGCTTCGGCGAATTCGTTGGCCAGCGCAGAGGTAATACTGTTGCCCGGCATATACAGTGAAGCGCTGTCGAGCTGGTAGGTGTTACCGATGATAAAGGTCACCGCCATGGTTTCCCCCAGCGCGCGGCCCAACCCCAGCATCACACCACCAATCACGCCATTTTTGGTAAACGGCAGCACGATACGCCAGATCACTTCCCAGGTGGTGCAGCCAATGCCATAGGCCGACTCTTTCATCATCACCGGGGTCTGTTCGAACACATCGCGCATCACAGCGGCGATGTAAGGAATAATCATAATCGCCAGGATCACCCCGGCAGCCAGAATACCGATACCGAATGCCGGGCCAGAGAACAGCTCACCGACAATCGGAATGCCGGACAGCACATCGCCAACCGGAGTCTGGAAATATTCGGCAAACAGCGGAGCAAACACGAACAGGCCCCACATGCCGTAAACGATACTTGGGATTGCCGCCAGCAGCTCAATGGCGATACCCAGTGGGCGTCGCAGCCAGTTTGGTGCCAACTCGGTCAGGAACAGGGCAATACCAAAGCTGACGGGTACGGCGATAATCAGTGCGATCAGCGAGGTCACTACGGTGCCGTAGATGGGCACCAGCGCACCGAACTGTTCGGCAGGCGCGTCCCACTCTTTGGTCCACAGGAAGGAGAAACCGAATTTCTGGATGCTCGGCCAGGAGGCGAAGACCAGCGAAACAATAATGCCGCCCAGCAACAATAAGGTAATCAGCGCTGCCAGTTTAACCAGCGCGCTGAAGATGACGTCACCATTTTTACTCGGTGCTTTCATGGTCGGCTTGTACTCAGCCATAGATCACTCTCTGTTTTAACCCTGGCAGGCCTAACATGAGTCAGGCCCTGAAAAACTGAGTGGGGCGCGCCGAATCACGCGCCCCTGCGTTGTTAGTACAGCGCTTTACCAGAACTGTCTTTTACGTTGGTTTTCCATGCTGCACGCACCTGCTCGATCACTTCTTTCGGCAGAGTGGCGTAATCCAGGTCATTAGCCTGCTTGGCGCCAGTTTTGTACGCCCAGTCAAAGAACTTCAGCACTTCGGTACCCTGAGCCGGGTTTTTCTGCTCTTTGTGCACCAGGATGAAGGTGGTAGAAGTGATTGGCCAGGCGTTATCACCTTTCTGGTCAGTCAGGTCCTGTGCGAAGGTCTTGCTCCAGTCCACGCCTTTAGCCGCGTTGCTGAAGCTCTCTTCAGTCGGACTGACCGGCTTGCCA
This sequence comes from Serratia sp. NA_13, assembly GCF_052691735.1. Lineage (NCBI taxonomy): Bacteria > Pseudomonadati > Pseudomonadota > Gammaproteobacteria > Enterobacterales > Yersiniaceae > Serratia > Serratia sp. NA_13. The sequence continues at coordinate 31,198 of NZ_JBQZFV010000013.1, read as the reverse complement.
TCGGCAGAAATCAGCTTGGTGTAAGCTAGGTTGTTCTGCTTGGCGTAAGCGTATTCCACGTAGCCGATAGAGCCTGGCAGACGTTGTACGAAGGCTGCGATGCCGTCGTTACCCTTGCCGCCCAAACCGGTTGGCCAGTTAACGGTAGAGCCTGCGCCGATTTTCTCTTTCCACTGCGCGTTGGCTTTAGACAGGTAGCTGGTGAACACGAACGAGGTGCCTGAACCATCAGCACGACGGACAACGGCAATGTTCTGATCCGGCAGCTTAACGCCAGGGTTGAGCTTGGTGATCGCCGGGTCGTTCCATTTCTTCACGTTACCCAGATAGATATCGCCCAGAGTTTTACCGTCCAGGGTCAGCTCACCGGATTTGATGCCCGGGATGTTAACTGCCAGCACCACACCACCGATCACGGTAGGGAACTGGAACAGGCCATCAGCAGCCAGTTTTTCTTCAGTCAACGGCGCATCAGAAGCACCAAAGTCAACGGTGTTGGCGATGATTTGCTTCACGCCACCAGATGAGCCGATGCCCTGATAGTTAACTTTGTTGCCGGTTTCTTTCTGATAAGAATCTGCCCACTTGGCATAAACCGGAGCGGGGAATGTCGCACCTGCACCGGTCAGGCTAGCAGCAGCGAACGCGGACACGGCGGTCAGGGAGAAAGTCGCTGCCACAATACTGGCGACGGTGGTACGCATCAGTTTCATAATCCCTCCTAATGGGATATTCAAAAATCGACTTCAAGTCGTTTTCATCAGAGTAAGTATTGCTGCAGGAGGGAAAATAGGACAGTTTGGTGACAGTAAAATGTACGAAATGTGACAGTTATATTACAAAAAACCAAAAGTGCAATTAACATCTTGATTAGGCTATTATTTCACCTGAAACATTCTGTTATACCTCATCCAGGCAAAGGGACTGCATATGAAAAAAATACTTATCTTGTCAACGGTTAGCCTTTATTTTCTGGCTATGGCCAACGCCACGGCGGCGGATGGATTACAGCGCAGCAAGCAATCGAGTGGCAGTACCGATAACATCCTTCTTTGGAGCCATTACGACCAAGGTTACATTATTTCTAATTATGAGCTCAGAGATTTAGACGGATTCAAAGAACAATTAAGGCTTCAGGAACAGACCATCAAGAAACTGCAAGACAAGCTGAGCGATATGGAACGCGAGAATCGAAATCAAAACAGCGAGATCGACAATCTGAAACGTAAGTTACAAGGGCAAGACAATGCCCAAAGCGAAATCAGCGATCTGAAACGCTCGGTACAAGAGCTGCATAACAAGATTAAATGATAAAAAAGCCGGCGCTCAGGCCGGCTTTTCGAACATAACAGCGAGTTACTCTACCGTGACAGATTTCGCCAGGTTGCGCGGCTGGTCAACGTCTGTGCCTTTGATCAGTGCCACGTGGTAGGACAGCAGCTGCAACGGCACGGTGTAGAAGATCGGAGCCACGATTTCTTCGACGTGCGGCAACGGGATGATAGTCATGCCTTCGCTGCTGACGAAACCCGCATCCTGATCGGCGAACACGTACAACTGGCCACCGCGCGCGCGCACTTCTTCAATGTTGGACTTCAGCTTTTCCAACAGTTCATTGTTCGGCGCCACCACGATCACCGGCATATCGGCATCGATCAACGCCAGCGGACCATGCTTTAGCTCACCAGCCGCATAGGCCTCTGCGTGAATATAGGAGATCTCTTTGAGCTTCAGTGCACCTTCCATAGCGATCGGGTACTGATCGCCACGGCCGAGGAACAACGCGTGATGCTTGTCGGAGAAGCCTTCCGCCAACGCTTCAATGTTTTTGTCCAGCGACAGCATCTGTTCGATACGCGCCGGCAGCGCCTGCAGGCCGTGCACGATTTCATGCTCCACGCTTTCCGCCATGCCTTTCAGACGACCCAAACGTGCCACCAGCATCAACAGCACCGCAAGCTGGGTAGTAAACGCCTTGGTGGAAGCAACACCAATTTCGGTGCCGGCTTTGGTCATCAGAGCCAGATCGGATTCACGAACCAATGAAGAACCGGCCACGTTACACACGGCTAGTGAACCGAGGTAACCCAGCTCCTTCGATAGGCGCAGTGCCGCCAGCGTATCGGCAGTTTCACCGGACTGCGACAACGTTATGATCAGACTGCCCGGACGCACGGCAGATTTGCGATAGCGGAATTCTGACGCGATTTCCACGTCGCAAGGCACGCCGGCCAGCGATTCGAACCAATAGCGGGCAACCATGCCGGAGTGGTAAGAAGTCCCACAGGCAATGATTTGCACGTGCTGTACCTTCGCCAACAGTTCGTCAGCACGCGGACCCAGCTCGCTCAGGTTGATTTGGCCATGGCTGAAACGCCCTTCCAAGGTGTTCTTCAACGCGAGTGGCTGTTCGTAGATCTCTTTTTGCATGTAGTGGCGGTAAGCGCCTTTGTCACCGGCGTCGTACTGCACCTGAGATTCGATTTCAGGACGCTCAACGGCGTTGCCCTGTTTATCGAAAATGTTGACGGTGCGGCGAGTCATCTCCACCACATCACCTTCTTCCAGGAAGATAAAACGACGGGTTACCGGCAGCAGTGCCAGTTGATCGGAAGCCAGGAAGTTTTCACCCACGCCACGGCCGATAACCAATGGGCTGCCGGAGCGTGCTGCCACCAGCACGCTTGGGTCACGGCTGTCCATCACCACAGTGCCGTATGCACCACGCAACTGAGGGATCACGCGCTGAACCACTTCCAGTAAGGTGCCCCCCTGACGCTGTTCCCAATGCACCAGGTGAGCAATCACCTCGGTATCGGTTTCAGAGCTGAAGTGATAACCGCGTTCGATCAGCAGTTCACGCAGCGGCTCGTGGTTTTCGATGATGCCGTTATGCACCACCGTAATGTAATCAGAAACATGCGGGTGCGCGTTAGCTTCGGTAGGTTCACCGTGCGTTGCCCAGCGGGTGTGAGCAATACCGGTGCCCCCATGCAATTCATGTTGTTCAGCGGCTTCGGCCAGTTTATTGACTTTGCCGACGCGACGTAAACGGCTGACGTTACCTTCAGCATCCACCACCGCCAAACCGGCTGAGTCGTAGCCACGGTATTCAAGACGGCGTAACCCTTCCAACAGAATCTCTGCAATATCACGTTGCGCTACTGCGCCTACAATTCCACACATCAGTTGTATTCCTAATTAAACGCCTTTCGGGGCGCTTTCGATGTCTTGACCTGATTTTGCCGGTTTTTACCGTGCAGCCCCGAGCCTGTAGATAGTGGGGCTTATCCTCTTCATCTTTCGAGCTGCTGCGTTGTTGGCTGCGAGTGCTTATCCCAGTCACTTAGTGAACTAAGCTCCAGGGAATTCACACTCTTGCCGCCTAGCAGCAACTCGAAATCTATTGAGGACTTTTATGTTTTGTATTGGGCTCGTGAATGGAGCCCAACGCAAAACACACTATGACTTCTTTTTCACCGGACGTTGCCAGCCCTGGATATGCACCTGCTTGACGCGGCTCAGTACCAGTTCATCTTCACCGATATCACGGGTTACCGTAGTGCCGGCGGCAATGGTAGAACCTTTGCCGACAGACACTGGCGCCACCAGCTGGGTGTCGGAACCGACAAACACGCCGTCGCCGATAATGGTTTTATGCTTATTGGCACCATCATAGTTACAGGTGATGGTACCGGCACCGATATTCACATCGTCGCCAATCTCGGCATCACCCAGGTAGCTCAGATGACCCGCTTTAGAGCCTTTGCCCAAACGCGCCTTTTTCATTTCGACGAAGTTACCAACATGGGCGCCCACCGCCAGCTCGGCACCTGGACGCAAGCGGGCAAAGGGACCCACGGTGCATTCCGCAGCCAGCACGGCATCTTCCAGCACGCTGTACGGGCTGATTTCGCAGTCATCGCCGATCACGCAGTTTTTCAACACGCAGCCAGCACCGATTTTCACCCGATCCCCGAGCTTGACCGTGCCTTCAATAATGACGTTGGCATCAATAGAGATGTCGCGGCCGTGCACAAGTTCCCCGCGCAGGTCAAAACGCGCCGGATCCAGCAGCATTACGCCGGCCAACAGTAATTTTTCAGACTGTTCTGCCTGATAGATACGCTCAAGCCGCGACAGTTGCAGGCGGTTATTCACGCCTTCCACTTCACTCAGGCGTGATGGATGCACGGCTTCAATTTTCTTGCCGTCGGCATGGGCCAGCGCAATGATATCAGTGATGTAGAATTCACCCTGCGCGTTGTCGTTGTTCAACATCCCCAGCCAGCGCTTGAGATCGCGGCCGTTGGCCACCAGAATACCGGTGTTGATTTCATTGATTTGGCGCTGGGCCTCGCTGGCATCTTTATGCTCAACAATCCCCACCACCTGGTCGTTCTCACGCACGATACGACCGTAACCACTCGGGTCAGCCAGCTTCACCGTCAGCAGACCAATACCGCCCAGGGGCTTCGCGGCCATCAGACGCTGCAAAGTATCGACAGAAATCAGCGGGACGTCGCCGTACAGCATCAGCACGTCTTCATCATCGGCAAAATGCGGGGCAGCCTGCTGCATGGCATGGCCGGTACCCAATTGCTCGGCCTGCAGCACCCAGTTCAGTGCACCATCGGTCAGGGTATTTTTCAGCAAGTCACCGCCATGGCCGTACACCAGATGGACGTTTTTCGCGCCCAGTTTCATCGCGGCATCAATGACGTGCTGCACCATCGGCTTGCCGGCCAACGGATGTAACACCTTGGGAAGATCGGAATACATGCGTGTTCCCTTGCCCGCGGCGAGGATCACCACACTCATTGCGCTGTTCGACATAAGCAACCTGATAACTCCATTTTAATAGACGAAAGTAGAACCCTTTAGTGACGATATTACTACATATTTCTCTGCACGAACCCAGCTCAGGCCTTGGGGCACTAGGCATGCCGAAGTTAACGATCCAGTAACCCGACGGTGGGGATAACTGTCGGCGATCGGCGACATTTCCAGCCGCTATTGAAGGTTATACCTCACAATGCCTGCCGGGGTATCAGGCTTATTTTAAAACAAAAAAAAAGCGACCCAATAGGCCGCTTTCTTAATTTTGGCTGCGTTATGCACGCGCCAAAATATTACATCGATCTTCTGGTGAGCTCGATAACGCGCAGTTTTGCGATCGCTTTCGCCAGTTCTGCAGATGCCTGAGCATAGTCGACATCGCCATGAGAGCTACTGATATGTTCTTCAGCTCTACGCTTAGCTTCCAGCGCTCTCGCTTCGTCGAGGTCCGTTCCACGGATAGCAGTGTCAGCCAGCACGGTGACCACGCTCGGTTGTACCTCAAGGATACCGCCGGACAGGTAGATGAACTCTTCTTCACCGTGTTGTTTAACAATACGCACCATGCCAGGCTTGATGGCAGTCAGCAGCGGCGCATGACCAGGGAAAATCCCCAGTTCGCCTTCGCTACCTGTCACCTGGATCTTTTGCACCAGGCCGGAAAACATATGTTTTTCCGCGCTGACTACATCCAGATGGTAAGTCATAGCCATATCACCCTCCTCTCAAGACGTTACAGTTTCTTGGCTTTTTCCACTGCTTCTTCAATGGTGCCAACCATGTAGAACGCTTGTTCAGGCAGGTGGTCATAGTCGCCGTCCATAATGCCTTTGAAACCACGGATGGTGTCTTTCAGCGATACGAACTTGCCCGGAGAACCGGTGAAGACTTCTGCCACGAAGAACGGCTGAGACAGGAAGCGTTGGATTTTACGCGCACGGGATACAACCAGTTTGTCTTCTTCAGACAGCTCGTCCATACCCAGGATTGCGATAATATCTTTCAGTTCCTGATAGCGTTGCAGAATCGACTGCACGCCACGCGCTACATCGTAGTGCTCCTGGCCAACTACCAGCGGATCCAGCTGACGGCTGGTAGAATCCAGCGGGTCAACGGCCGGGTAGATACCCAGAGAAGCGATATTACGGCTCAGTACCACAGTTGCATCCAAGTGAGCAAAGGTGGTGGCTGGTGACGGGTCAGTCAAGTCATCCGCAGGGACGTAAACGGCCTGTACGGAAGTGATTGAACCGGTCTTGGTAGAGGTGATACGTTCTTGCAGAACACCCATCTCTTCCGCCAGCGTTGGCTGATAACCTACCGCCGATGGCATACGGCCCAGAAGTGCGGACACTTCGGTACCGGCCAGGGTATAACGGTAGATGTTATCAACGAACAGCAGAACGTCACGGCCTTCGTCACGGAATTTCTCCGCCATGGTCAGACCGGTCAGAGCAACGCGCAGACGGTTACCCGGTGGCTCGTTCATCTGGCCGTAAACCAGGGATACTTTGTCCAGTACGTTGGAGTCGTTCATTTCGTGGTAGAAGTCGTTACCCTCACGAGTACGCTCACCCACGCCCGCAAACACAGAATAACCGGAGTGCTCGATCGCGATGTTACGGATCAGCTCCATCATGTTTACGGTTTTACCAACACCAGCACCACCGAACAGACCGACTTTACCCCCCTTGGCGAACGGGCAGATCAGGTCCATTACCTTGATACCGGTTTCCAGCAGATCCTGGGAGTTGGCCAAATCTTCGTAGCTTGGCGCCGGACGGTGAATCGCCCAACGTTCTTCTTCGCCGATATCGCCCTTCATGTCGATTGGTTCACCCAATACGTTCATGATACGGCCCAGGGTAGCTTTACCTACCGGTACTTCAATTGGGTGGTCCAGGTCAGTAACTTTCAGACCGCGACGCAGACCATCAGAGGTCCCCATTGCGATACAGCGAACCACGCCACCGCCCAACTGTTGCTGAACTTCCAGCACCAGCTTATTGGCACCGTTTTCTACCTCAAGAGCGTTGTACACTTTTGGTACGGCATCCTGAGGGAACTCGACGTCCACTACGGCGCCGATTACCTGGATAATCTTTCCAGTAGCCATCTTGAATCCTCTACGTAATTCGTAAACCTAGCTTAAACCGCGGAGGCTCCCGAAACGATCTCGGTGAGTTCCTGAGTGATGCTGGCCTGACGAGCCTTGTTGTATACCAACTGCAGCTCTTTGATCAGGCTACCGCCGTTATCGGTTGCGGCTTTCATCGCTACCATTCGTGCGGCCTGCTCGCTGGCCAGGTTTTCCACGACGCCCTGATAAACCTGAGATTCCACATAGCGACGCAGCAAGGTATCAAGCAGCACTTTTGGATCGGGTTCATACAGGTAATCCCAAGATTTTTTCTTCAGCTCACCGTCATCGGCAGGCGGCAACGGCAGCAACTGAACGATCTGTGGTTCTTGGGACATCGTATTGATAAATTTGTTACTGACAATGTACAACTTGTCCAAACGACCTTCGTCGTAGGCTTGCAGCATCACTTTCACCGGTCCGATCAGCTCCGACAGGGAAGGGTTATCCCCCATGCCGGTGACCTGGGCAACCACGTTGCCACCCACGGAACCAAAGAAAGAAGCGGCTTTAGAGCCAATCAGTGCCAAATCAGTTTCGACACCTTTTTCGGACCAGCCTTTCATCTCTGCCAACAGCCGCTTGAACAGGTTAATGTTCAAGCCACCACAGAGACCACGGTCAGTAGACACCACCAGATACCCGACGCGCTTAACATCACGCTCATCCAGGTACGGGTGCTTATATTCCAGATTACCCAACGCAAGGTGACCAATCACTTTGCGCATGGTCTCTGCATAAGGACGGCTGGCCGCCATGCGTTCCTGCGATTTACGCATTTTGGAGGCGGCGACCATTTCCATCGCTTTAGTGATCTTTTGCGTGTTTTGCACGCTCGCGATCTTACTACGTATCTCTTTTGCGCCGGCCATGTCTGCTTCTCCTCATTGCCAGACGGCCTGCTGTCTTTCAACTGCAGGCCGCTGAGCGTTACCAGGACTGGGTTTTCTTGAAGGTCTCGAGGATGCCTTTCAGCTTGCCCTCGATCTCATCGTTGAAATTGCCAGTTTGGTTGATGTGGTTCAGCAACTCGGCATGCTCGCGGTCTGCGTAAGCAACCAGCGCGGCTTCGAAGCTCACGACTTTCGCGACTTCAACGTCGTTCAGGAAGCCACGTTCTGCGGCAAACAGCACCAGAGACTGTTGTGCGACGGACATCGGCGCATACTGTTTCTGTTTCAACAGCTCGGTCACTTTCTGACCGTGGCTCAGCTGTTTACGGGTCGCATCATCCAGATCGGAAGCGAACTGAGAGAACGCAGCCAGTTCACGATACTGTGCCAGCGCGGTACGAATACCACCGGACAGTTTTTTCATGATCTTGGTTTGCGCTGCACCGCCCACACGGGATACGGATATACCCGGGTTAACCGCCGGACGAATACCGGAGTTAAACAGGTTGGATTCCAGGAAGATCTGACCATCGGTAATCGAGATTACGTTAGTCGGAACGAACGCGGAAACGTCACCCGCCTGAGTTTCAATGATCGGCAGAGCAGTCAGTGAACCGGTTTGGCCTTTGACTTCACCTTTAGTGAAGGCTTCAACATATTCGGCGTTAACACGCGCAGCACGCTCCAGCAAACGGGAGTGGAGATAGAATACGTCGCCTGGGTAAGCTTCACGACCTGGTGGACGACGAAGCAGCAGGGAGATCTGACGGTAAGCAACGGCCTGTTTGGACAGGTCATCATAAACAATCAGCGCATCTTCACCGCGGTCACGGAAGTATTCACCCATAGCACAACCAGCATATGGTGCCAGATATTGCAATGCAGCGGACTCGGACGCGGTAGCAACCACAACGATGGTGTTTGCCAGTGCACCGTGCTCTTCCAGTTTGCGCACCACGTTAGCGATGGTGGACGCTTTCTGGCCGATAGCCACGTAAACACACTTGATGCCGGAATCGCGTTGGTTGATGATCGCATCGATCGCCAGGGCAGTTTTACCTGTCTGACGGTCACCGATCACCAGCTCACGCTGGCCACGGCCGATTGGGATCATGGCGTCAACAGATTTGTAGCCAGTTTGAACCGGCTGATCTACGGACTGACGCTCGATAACACCAGGGGCAATAGCTTCAACCGGGGAGAAACCGTCGTTATCAACCGGGCCTTTACCATCGATAGGTGCGCCCAGGGTGTTAACTACACGACCCAGCAGGCCACGGCCAACCGGTACTTCCAGAATACGGCCGGTACATTTTACCTTCATGCCTTCGGCCAGATCCGCGTACGGACCCATGACCACAGCACCTACGGAGTCGCGCTCCAGGTTCAATGCGATTGCGTAACGGTTGCCTGGCAGTGCGATCATTTCGCCCTGCATAACTTCGGCCAGACCGTGTACGCGGATGATCCCGTCACTGACGGAAACAATAGTACCTTCATTGTGAGCTTCGCTCACCACATTGAACTGAGCAATGCGCTGCTTGATCAGTTCGCTGATTTCGGTGGAATTCAGTTGCATGCTCCAGTCCCCTTAAGACTGCAAGACGTCTGTCAGGCGTTCAAGACGACCGCGAACGCTGCCATCAATCACCATATCGCCAGCACGGATAATTACGCCGGCCAGTACAGACTTGTCAATTTTGCAATTCAGCTTAACTTTGCGTGACAGACGCTTTTCCATCGCAGCGGCAATATTAGCCTGCTGTTTGTCGCTCAGTGCGCTCGAAGAGAGCACGTCGACTTCGACGGTGGATTCCAGCAAAGCGCGCAGTTCGATGAACTGCTGCAGCACCGCAGGAAGAACCAGTAAACGTCCATTTTCGGCCATTACACGGATAAAGTTCTGGCCATGTTCGTCGAGTTGTTCGCCACATACCGCGATGAACGTTCTGGACAGCGTCTCCGGTGCGACAGCACCAGCCAGCAGTTCAGAAATCTGTTCATTGCGAGTGACAACAGCCGCAAACTCCAGCATATCCTGCCAGCGATCCAAGCTTTGATGCTCAACGGCAAAGTCAAAAGCTGCTTTGGCGTAGGGGCGAGCTACAGTTACAAATTCAGACATCAGCCCCTCCCTCCTTACAGTTCAGCGACCAGTTTATCAACGATGTCGCTGTTAGCAGCTTCATCCACGGAACGTTCGATGATCTTCTCGGCGCCGGCAATTGCCAGCATCGCGACTTGCTTACGCAACTCTTCACGAGCGCGCTTACGTTCGGCTTCGATCTCAGCCTGAGCCTGCGCCACGATTTTGTTACGTTCCTGCTCGGCTTCGGCTTTCGCTTCATCCATGATCTGAGCTTTGCGTTTGTTTGCTTGCTCGATGATCACCTGAGCTTCTGCCTTGGCAGTTTTCAGCTGGTCGGTCGCATTGGCTTGCGCTAAGTCCAAATCTTTTTTGGCACGTTCTGCAGAAGCGAGACCGTCAGCAATTTCTCCCTGACGCTTCTCGATGGCTGCCATGATCGGCGGCCATACGTACTTCATGCAGAACCAGACAAACAGAACGAACGCGATGGCCTGGCCGAGGATTGTTGCGTTAAGATTCACAGCACAATGCCTCTTTAATAGTTAATAGTGTGGTTTCAGTGTAGAGAAGATCTCTACTTACGCGACAGCAAACATCACGTACAGACCCAGACCAACAGCGATCATCGGGATGGCGTCAACCAGACCCATAACGATAAAGAACTGTGTACGCAGCAAAGGAATCAGGTCAGGCTGACGTGCAGCGCCTTCCAAGAATTTACCACCCAGGATGCCGATACCGATCGCAGCACCGATTGCCGCTAAACCCATCATCACAGCGGCAGCCATGTACAGCAGATCCATACTCAGGTTTTCCATGACAGTCTCCAGTTTGTTTCAGTTTAAAAGTACAAGTGTTTTAAGAAAATCAGTGCTCTTCAGATGCCATCGAGAGATAGACAATCGTCAGAACCATGAAAATAAAGGCTTGAAGCGTAATAATCAGGATGTGGAAAATAGCCCAAGGCAAGCTCAGAAGCCACTGTGACCACCACGGCAACAAACCGGCAATCAGGATGAAGATCAACTCACCCGCATACATGTTGCCGAACAGTCGCAGGCCGAGAGAAACAGGCTTGGACAGCAGGCTGACACCTTCAAGAATCAGGTTGATAGGAATGAATACTGGGTGGTTGAACGGCTGCATGGTTAACTCTTTAACGAACCCACCAACGCCTTTCATTTTAATGCTGTAGAACAGAATCAGGATAAATACGCCCAACGCCATCGACAGGGTGACGTTCACGTCAGCCGTTGGCACCACACGCAGTGCCGGCAGGCCGAGCCAGGTCCCGATGGTCGGCAGGAAGTCGACCGGGATCAGATCCATCATGTTCATCAGGAACACCCAGACGAACACCGTCAGCGCCAGAGGAGCAATGACCTTGCTCTTGCCGTGATACATATCACGCACGCTGCTATCGACAAATCCGACGACCAGTTCCACTGCGGTTTGCAGTTTACCCGGCACGCCACTGGTGGCGTTTTTAGCCACCCGACGGAACACCACTAGGAACAGAACCCCGAGGACAACGGAGAAAAACATCGAGTCGAGGTTAATCGACCAAAAACCAGTCCCGACCTGAAGTTGCGTCAGGTGGTGACCGATATACTCCTGTGGACTGTTGTATCCCTCTGCAGACATGATGCCTCTACCCTTATTGAGTTAATTTCGGTAACTGTTAATCACGGCGGGTGCCACTATCTGCACCACTAACACCGCTAAATAGGTCAGGCCAAGCGGTATAAACGCCGCTTTAAACACCCCAAGCGCCACGATCAGCAAAACTATGGTGATCAGGACCTTCAATCCCTCGCCGATGGCGAACGACCAGGCAACCCGACCGGGTGCCGGCGTCTGCGCCTGATGGCGCAAGGCAAACAGCATAAACATGGTGCTCGGCAACCAGGCGGCGAGACCACCAGCCAGTGCCGAACCGCTCCATTCCAGACTTTTCAGACCGAAAGCAGCGCTGATCAGAACAAAAGTCATTAACTGCAGAAACAGCAATTTGCGAGCAACTTTTCCGCTGTAAAGGGACCCAGACATGACGTTTGTTCTCTCCGTACCCCTGAGGAGGTATGCTGAGTGACGTATAAAACTTTCTTTACTGCTCTGAGTCAAGCAGCAAAAAACGAGCAAATTATACGGGGCATACCAACGAATTCAATCGATAAGTAGCGAAAAGGTGAACAATTATTTAAATTTCCCCATTTCAGGCTATTTTCACAAGAAAACGGTCGGAATAATAGGGCTCATTTAATTGTCTGATTATTCCAGTATTACAGTAAGAAACGTGTAGTTGCTCACAATAATACCTATTCCTGATTTATAGCCCATGCCCAGCCAAAGCGTCTTTAGCAAATCGAGCGATAAAAAAGATATTATAAATCAGAATATTACAAGTTAACTGTTCAAAAACAATCCGTCTACCCGCTTAAAACCTTTTATTGACAGCTTCAGGGATAATATTCCAACAGCTAATTAACATTAGCAGCAAAGCGAGATCCTTCACTTATGGTTGCTAACGCAACTATTACGATCTGCAATTACCCTATTATCGCCAATTGGCGGCTATTTTTTTGTTAATAAAAAGTAAATTAACTAAAAAAACCACCCATTAATTAGCCCGCTTACTTTAACTATCGGCACTATGTTTTAATTCACCCTTAGTTGATCAAAAACAAACTCAGTTTGCCTTAAGGACTACCAGATGACGTTCACCTTCGAGTTCCGGTACCTGCAGACGTACTACCGATTCCAACTCGATGCCTTCCGGCAACTGCGTCAGCTCTTCGTCTGGGCGCATCCCTTTCAACGCGTAGAAGCGCCCCTGCCCTTTTGCCGGCAAATGATGACACCAGGACAGCATATCCTGCAGTGAGGCGAAAGCGCGACTGATGACGCCGTCAAACGGTGGCTCCGCAGGAAACTCCTCAACGCGGCTCTGAACCGGTTCAACGTTGGTCAACCCCAGTTCATGCTGCACCTGACGCAGGAAGCGTACACGCTTACCCAGGCTATCTAGCAAGGTGAAATGGGAATCAGGGCGAACAATTGCCAGCGGAATGCCTGGCAAGCCGGGGCCGGTGCCCACGTCGATAAAACGCTTCCCCTGCAGATGCGGGTTGACCACGATGCTGTCGAGAATATGGCGAACCAGCATTTGCTGCGGGTCACGCACCGAAGTGAGGTTATAAGCCTTGTTCCACTTATCCAGCATGCCAACATAGCCCAGCAACTGCTGCTTTTGCTGATCGGGAAGCGTAATGCCTGCCGCTTTGAGCAACGAATCTAATTTTTTCTGCACAATGAGTCCTTAGACTGGCGCACAACGGCAAGCCAGGTAGGGGCTGCCCAAGAAGGTGACCATAATAATTCAGGCCAGAAACGATGTCAGCGGCCGTTTGCCGATCAAATAATCAAACGGCCGCAAAAACAGGATTTATGCGCTGCGGCGCAGCAGCCCTTGCTTTTTCAGCCAAATCAGTAGAATTGAGATCGCCGCCGGCGTAATGCCAGAAATACGTGAAGCCTGGCCGATCGAATTCGGCTTGTGGTCATTTAACTTGGCAATCACTTCATTCGACAGGCCAGAAACCTGCTGGTAATCGAGATCCAACGGCAGCACGGTGTTCTCATTGCGCTGCTGTTTTTCGATCTCTTCCTGCTGACGAGCAATATAACCTTCGTATTTTACCTGGATCTCAACCTGCTCGGCGGCCTGAGTGTCGGCCAGCGGCGGCGCAAATGCTGCAACGGAGGTCAATTGGGTGTAATCCATTTCCGGGCGACGCAGCAGTTCTTCACCGTTGGCTTCACGCGACAGCGGTGCTTTCAGCAGTGCATTCACCTGCTCGACGTTTTCAGCATGCGGGTGCATCCAGATATCGCGCAGGCGCTGACGTTCCTGTTCGATGTGCTCGAGTTTTTCGCTAAAGCGTGCCCAGCGGACATCGTCCACCAGGCCCAGTTCACGGCCTTTTTCAGTCAGGCGCAGATCGGCGTTGTCTTCACGTAACATCAGGCGGTATTCGGCACGGGATGTGAACATGCGGTACGGCTCTTTGGTGCCAAGGGTGCTGAGGTCGTCCACCAGCACGCCCAGATAAGCCTGATCGCGGCGTGGCGACCAGCCTTCGTCTTCATTGGCATAGCGTCCGGCATTCAGACCGGCCAACAGGCCTTGTGCGGCAGCCTCTTCGTAACCGGTGGTGCCGTTGATCTGGCCGGCGAAGAACAGGCCCTGAATAAATTTGCTTTCCAGTGTCGGCTTCAAATCACGAGGATCGAAGAAATCGTATTCGATGGCATAGCCAGGTCGAATGATTCGGGCATTCTGCATCCCTTCCATCGAACGAACGATCTGCATCTGTACATCAAACGGCAGGCTGGTGGAGATGCCGTTTGGATAAATTTCATTGCTGGTCAGGCCTTCCGGCTCGAGGAAGATCTGGTGTGCATTACGATCGGCAAAGCGCATCACCTTGTCTTCGATCGACGGGCAGTAACGCGGACCGATCCCTTCGATGATCCCGGCATACATCGGGCTACGATCGAGGTTATTACGGATTACATCATGCGTTTTTTCATTGGTGTAGGTGATGTAACACGCCATTTGCTCAGGATGTTCCCCGGCGTTGCCCATGAACGAGAACACCGGGATCGGCGTATCACCGTGTTGAGGTGCCAGTACGCTGAAATCTATGCTACGGGCATCGATACGCGGCGGTGTGCCGGTTTTCAGTCGGTTAACACGCAAAGGCAATTCTCGCAGTCGCTGTGAAAGCGAGATCGATGGTGGATCTCCGGCACGGCCACCGCTGTAGTTCTCCAGGCCAATGTGGATCTTGCCGTCCAGGAAGGTCCCTACGGTCAATACCACCGCCTTGGCGCGGAATTTCAGTCCCATTTGGGTCACGGCACCGACAACGCGATCGTTTTCCACGATCAGATCTTCGACTGGCTGCTGGAAGATCATCAGATTGGGCTGGTTCTCCAGGGCAGTACGTACCGCTTGGCGATACAGTACCCGGTCAGCCTGAGCTCGGGTGGCTCGTACCGCAGGGCCTTTGCTGGCGTTTAGTATCCTAAACTGGATACCCGCATGGTCGATCGCCGTGGCCATCAGGCCGCCAAGTGCATCAATTTCCTTAACCAGATGTCCCTTACCAATACCGCCAATCGCCGGGTTGCAAGACATTTGCCCCAGCGTATCGATATTGTGAGTCAGTAATAAAGTCTGACGTCCCATACGTGCCGCAGCCATAGCGGCTTCGGTACCGGCATGGCCACCACCGATGATGATGACGTCAAATTGCTCTGGATAAAACATGGAACTGCACCTCGTCGTATTGCGAACGATCGTTGTTTGCCCTGGGGTGGAGGATTCTACTCAAGTTTAGTCGATCGACCAAGTGGTCAGGATCCTTGAGTAATTAAAAGAAGATCTTTTTATTTAAAGATCTCTTTATTAGATCTCTTATTAGGATCGCGATCTTCTGTGGATAAGTGATTATTCGCGATTGAGATCAGCTAATTAAGGAGGATCGTTAGCTGTGAATGATCGGTGATCCTACGGCTTATAAGCTGGGATCTAAATGGCATGTTATGCACAGGACAAAAAGCGACCTAAGGTTGTTATTGGGATAACTACCGGTTTTACCCTGCTTTTAAGTATAGTTATCCACAATCGTTCGGGTGATCTTTGAACGAATTAGAGTAAATTAATCCAATTTTTCACCCATTTCTCGGCAGGATCCTCAGGAATTTCGTGTTCAGTCACGTCGATCTCGAGCCGATCGCCTATCCTTTTTGCTCCACGAGCAATCAGAAGATCGTCGATCCGTTGGATCGCACCACAGAAAGTATCGTATTCAGAGCTGCCCAAACCGACTGCGCCGAACTCCACCTGAGATAAATCAGGAAGCTGTTCTTCTATTTGTTCCAGCAGCGGTTGCAGGTTATCCGGTAAATCCCCGGCGCCATGGGTCGAAGATACCACCAGCCAGCGTCCGGACAGGGTCAGTTCATCCAATTCAGGGCCGTGCAGCGTCTCGGTAGTAAAGCCTGCGGCTTCCAGCTTTTCAGCCAAGTGCTCGGCTACATACTCGGCGCTGCCAAGCGTACTGCCACTGATCAGAGTAATGTCTGCCATGAAATGAATGATCCCAACCTTCTCAAAGTGGCAGCATTGTACGCTGTGAATCGGCTGGGATCTACCTGTGGATAATATGGGTATAGTAAATAGTTGGCTAAGGGGTAATGGTACGCATGATGGGGTTCTGCAGCGAGATCAGGGTTTCAGTTGACTGGATCTCGTCAATCGTCTGGATCTTGTTGATAAGTACTTGTTGCAGCGCATCTATCGAGCGGCACATCACTTTGATAAACACGCTGTAGTGGCCGGTGGTGTAATAGGCCTCAACCACTTCCTCCAGGCTTTCGAGCTTTTTCAATGCAGAAGGATAGTCTTTGGCACTCTTTAATATAATGCCGATAAAACAGCAGACGTCGTAACCCAGGCGTTTGGGGTTCACGTCTACCCGCGCACCGGTGATGATACCGGCCTGTTTCATCTTCTCTACTCGCACATGAATGGTGCCGGGGCTGACGGCAAAATTTTTCGCCAGTTCGGCATAAGGCGTGCGCGCGTTTTCCATCAAGGCATTAAGAATGCCGCGATCGAGATTATCGATCTGATAATTTTCAGCCATTTAATCCCTCACTAATTGCTGATTGTTGAATTATTACCGCATCAAAATGAACGATTAAAATTGAAAAGACAATATTGATTATAGGATATTGAATTGTAGTGCCATTCTGTTGCTTAATCGTTATCAACAGAGACAGGTTTATAAGAGATACGGCAATGAAAAAACAATTTATTCAAAAACAACAACAAATCAGCCTGGTTAAATCCTTTTTCTCCCGCCAGTTGGAGCAACAGCTTGGCCTGATTGAAGTGCAGGCGCCGATCCTCAGCCGTTTGGGAGATGGTACCCAGGACAACCTGTCCGGTAGCGAGAAAGCGGTACAGGTAAAGGTGAAAACCCTGCCGGACGCCACCTTCGAAGTGGTGCACTCACTGGCCAAATGGAAGCGTAAAACACTGGGTAGCTACGACTTTGGCGCCGGTGAAGGCCTGTATACCCATATGAAAGCACTGCGTCCGGACGAAGATCGTCTGAGCGCCATCCATTCGGTCTACGTTGATCAATGGGACTGGGAGCGGGTGATGGGCGATGGCGAACGCAGCCAGGATTACCTCGAAAGCACCGTGCGCAGCATTTATGCGGCGATTAAGGCTACAGAAGGGGAAGTGAGCCGCGAATACGGCTTAACGCCGTTCCTGCCGGAGCAAATCCATTTTGTGCACAGCGAAACCTTGCTGCAACGCTACCCTGAACTGGATGCCAAAGGCCGTGAGCGGGCGATTGCCAAAGAGCTGGGCGCGGTATTCCTGATGGGGATTGGTGGCAAATTGTCGCACGGCAAATCACACGATGTACGTGCGCCGGATTATGATGACTGGACCACTCCAGCAGCCGAAGGGTTGGCCGGCCTGAACGGTGACATCCTGGTATGGAACCCGGTGCTGCAGGACGCCTTCGAACTTTCTTCTATGGGGATCCGCGTTGACGCCAGTGCGCTGAAACGTCAATTGGCACAGACCGGTGATGAAGATCGTCTGGCGTTGGAATGGCATCAGTCACTGCTGCGTGGCGAGATGCCGCAAACTATCGGTGGCGGTATCGGTCAGTCACGCCTGGTGATGCTGTTGCTGCAACTGTCGCACATCGGGCAGGTACAGTGCGGCGTGTGGTCACCTCAGGTACGTGAGGCGGTAGAAGGGCTGCTGTAATACTCAGCGCCGCCAGCGGCGCATCAAGCGGCTTTTTAACCCGGTATCAAAGCGCCAGATATGATCGAAGATGCGCATGATACCGGGCTTGCCGTAGTTGGACATCGCCACTGCGTGAAAGCGCTGCTGGTGGTTTTGCTGCTGTTGTTTAACCTTCTTTATTATCTCTTCCGGCAATCGCTGGGCAATAAAGTCAGAAATGATCACCGCGTCGGCGTCGAACCAGCCGCTTTCCGTCATTTTGCTCAACGTGGCATTCAGGCAGGCCGCTAGATCGGTGCCGCCGCGAAAATGCTGGCCGAGAAAGCGCACCGCCTGCTCAATACCGCTGGCGGCAGTCAGTTCGTAATGCACTATCTGGTTGGCGAATAGCATGATGTAGCAGCGGCGGTTATCCGCCAGCGCAATGCGCAACAGCGCCAGACAGAAAGCCTTGGCGCACTGTTCGTTGAAACCGCCCATCGAACCTGAGGTATCCACACAGACAATAAACGGCCCGCGAGGTTGTTGATCCTGCTGCTGATAAGTAACCTGACGGATATGGATCTGTTCCTGCCAGACATCGCCCTGCAGGCGATAACTCAATAGCCGTTTTTCCAGCAGGCGGCGGTAAAACTCAAATTCCAGCTCTTCAATGCCCAGCGTGACCAACTCGGGTGGCAGCAGACGCAGAATATCGTCGCTCTGGTGAATGCCGCTGACCTCTTCCGGCAGTGTGGCCGGTACCTGTACCATCACGCGGAACGGTTCCGGCAACGCGTCCTGCTGTTGCACCGCCTTGGCCTGATAGCTGCGCCCAAGCTGCTGTGCCAGTTTTTTCAGTTCTGGTTGCTGCTGCAAGAAATTGCCGTATTCCACCAGCCGTTGATAGTCACCCCGTTGCAGATGGCCTTTACTCATATCCCACAGTCGCCCGGCAGCGGTGTCGTTTTCCGACAACAGCGGCTCCAGTGCACCACTCAACGCCAGACGTTCCTGCAGCTCCGCCATCAGCTGTTCGCGTTCCTGTTCCAGCAGTTGGTGATGCATCATGGTGGCCTGAAGCGTCAGGCTGATGCGCCAGCGCTGCAGAAACAGGGTTTGGAAGCTGTCGTCCAGCGGATGATTGGGCAGATCGGCGGCGTCCACCAGTGAGCGCGCCTGCTCATAAAAGGGGGAAACCAGCTGGCGCAGCAGATCCAGGGTGTCGTTAAGGTTATGGAAGAACTGGGTGTTGTTCTCTAGCTGGCACTGTTGATAACGATAGAATTCCTGTGCCAGCGCGGGTGGTACCATGGCCTCATGGAGGCGTTCTTTCAGCTGTAGCTTCCAGCGCGGCAGGTCGCGATCCAGCGCCCGGCGGATGGCCGGAAACTTTTTGAAGAAAATCGACAACTGCGGCGCCGCCAGCATGCCGATGATCATCTCCTCGATCAGCTCACCTTCGGTGATCGCCAGCAGCAGATCGAGAGTTTCCAGGCTGAGCATAATTACTGGCCGCGCATTTGCTGGTGCTGTTGTTTGATTTGTTCCGCCACCTGCAACAGGCTGGCCTCAATTTTTGCCAGCCTGGCGGCAGGGGTAAACAGGCAGGGCTGATGCTGGCTGAACAAACGACGCTGTTCTGCCAGGCGCTGCGCCAACTGGTCCATTTCGTCCAACATTGCCTGCGGCGTGCCGCTGGTCTGCTTACCGGGTTGGGCCAGTAGAGAGGGCTGGCGGCTAACGTCCAACACCGTCAGATGCAGTTGCTCGTCGACTTCCAGGTCAATCTGCTGAGCAAAACCAATGCCGTTCAGCTTGGCGCGTACGTCGCCGCCTTTTTGCAGCCAGTTTTCCAGCGCGCTGTTTTCAATACTCAGATGGTTGACCTGAATATCATGCAGTTGCAGCGGTTTTTGCAGCAACAGGGTCAGGGTGCCGGTACCGAGTGGCGTTGCCAAGGCAAACTGGGGCTTTCTGCTGAACATGCCGCCCTTTTTTACCAATGTAATAGCCTGACTATCGCTCTGCTGTTGTTGATGCTGTAGCCAGCGGGTATGGATCTGTTGCAGTTGGATCAGCAACGTTTGCTGTTGATAGGCCGACTCGTTCAGCAATAGCTCAACTTGCTGTTGCAGCAGTTTCAGTGAGCTGAGGTCGTGCCACAGGCAGTCTTTCAGCAGCAGCAAATCGATCGGGGCCACGGCATCGCGACCACTGAAGAAAGCACAGGCCTGCAACAGCCGCAGCGCTTTTTTCCAGCGACGATCGGAAACGTAAGGGGCACTTTCCAGTGCATCGAGCCGCTGGCGCAGTTGGAATATCAGTTCAAAGCAATTTTCAGGCAGTTTGATTTTGTCGATCTGCGGTTGCCACTGGTGATATTCCTCGTCACTGATGCTCAGTGCTTCGGGCACAGGGTTTTCATTCTCGTTCTGGCGGCTGACCAGCAGTGAGCGGAAATTCTGTTTATCCTGCACTTTATCCAACCACAGGCGTATCAACATACGGTCATATAAAGCTTCCAGACTGTTGTCGGCTTCCGGCAGTTCGTTGGAGGCGGTGACCAGCAGCCGCAGTGGGATAGGTTCTTCATTATTACCGTTACGGAAACGGCGTTCGTTAATCGCCGTCAGCAGGGTATTGAGGATCGCCGGACCGGCCTTCCAGATTTCGTCCAGAAAGACGATTTCCGCCTCGGGCAGATAGCCGGCGGTCAGGCGCTGGTAGCGCCCTTCATCTTTTAAAGCCTGGATCGATAATGGGCCGAAGACTTCTTCCGGCGTTGAAAAGCGCGTCATTAGATATTCAAACGAGCGCGCGCTGCGAAAGGCGAATTTTAACCGACGGGCAATCAGGCTTTTGGCAATGCCCGGTGGGCCAAGCAGAAACACGCTTTCACCGCTTAGCGCCGCCAGCAAACACAGGCGAATTGCTTCCTGCCTTTCATAAAGACCGCTCTCCAGTGCGCTGCTGAGGCGGGAAATCCGTTCTGCCAGAAGTGATGAGGGCGCCATATTATTGTCGTGTTGTCCGAGAGTTAGCCAATCTTGGTGGATAATCCGATGATAAACCACCATTATTTTTAATGGTATAGCTTGTTGATTAGTAAAATTTTTCTATTATCAAAAGGGTGGCTGGTTCACATTTTGTTTATTTTTAAGGTCTGATATAAGGATAGGCAAGCAGTATAAATCGTGCATACTGTGCGCCTTTTAGTGGGCGTAACGGATCTTAGAGCCCGTATCTCTGGCTGATGCGGATGCATCGCTAACGGATGTTCTAATAAAGAAACGAATTATGAGCACAGAGCATAAACAGTCCTTATCGGCGGTAACCCTGGCGGCAATTGGGGTGGTTTACGGTGATATCGGCACCAGCCCTCTCTATACTCTCCGAGAGTGTTTCTCCGGCCATTACGGCTTCGATGTTCGTCCAGACGTGGTTTTTGGTTTTCTTTCGCTGATCTTCTGGATGTTAATCATCATTGTTTCCCTCAAGTACCTCACCTATGTCATGCGCGCGGACAACGCCGGTGAAGGGGGGATACTGACGCTGATGTCGCTGGCCGGGCGCCAGACTTCGGCGCGGACAACGTCCATATTGGTGATCCTGGGTCTGATTGGCGGCAGCTTCTTCTATGGCGAAGTGGTGATCACCCCGGCGATATCGGTGATGTCGGCGATAGAAGGCTTGGAAATTGCTGCGCCGTCGCTTGATGGCTATATCGTCCCCTTATCCATTCTGGTGCTGACGTTGCTGTTCGCTATCCAAAAACACGGTACCGGCAGCGTCGGAAAACTGTTTGCCCCGGTGATGCTGTTGTGGTTTATCGTGTTGGCGGTGCTGGGTGCGCGCAGCATCATCGCTAACCCGGAAGTGCTGCAGGCGATGAACCCGAAATGGGCGCTGAACTTCTTTATGGAATATAAGAAGGTCTCGTTCTTTGCGTTGGGCGCGGTGGTGCTGTCGATTACCGGCGTTGAGGCGCTGTATGCCGATATGGGGCACTTCGGCAAATTCCCTATCCGTCTGGCCTGGTTCACCGTGGTGTTGCCTTCGCTGGTACTAAATTATTTCGGCCAAGGTGCCTTGCTGCTGAAAAATCCTGAGGCAATTAAAAATCCGTTCTTCCTGCTGGCACCGGATTGGGCGCTGATCCCGCTGTTGATTCTGGCGACGCTGGCTACGGTTATCGCCTCACAGGCGGTGATCTCCGGCGTGTTCTCACTGACTCGCCAGGCGGTGCGTCTGGGTTACCTGTCACCGATGCGCATCATCCATACTTCGGAGATGGAATCCGGTCAGATCTATATTCCGGTGATTAACTGGACGTTGTATATATCGGTCGTGCTGGTGATTATTGGTTTCGAACACTCCAGCAATCTGGCGGCGGCATACGGTATTGCGGTGACCGGCACTATGGTATTGACCAGTATCCTGGTGACCTCGGTGGCGATCAAAAATTGGCACTGGAACCGTTTCTTCGCCGTCGGCATTCTGGTTGTCCTGCTGATTATCGACATCCCGATGTTCTCCGCCAACGCCCTGAAACTGTTCTCGGGTGGTTGGCTGCCGCTGATGTTGGCGCTGGTGATGTTCATCATCATGACCACCTGGAAAAGCGAACGTTTCCGCCTGCTGCGCCGCATGCACGAGCACGGCAATTCCCTGGAGGCGATGATCGCCTCGCTGGAAAAATCACCGCCGGTACGGGTGCCGGGGACTGCGGTCTTTATGTCGCGTGCCATCAATGTGATCCCTTTTGCGCTGCTGCATAACCTAAAGCACAACAAGGTGCTGCATGAGCGAGTGGTGTTGTTGACGCTGCGTACCGAGGATGCCCCTTACGTCCATAACGTGCGGCGGGTGACCATCGAACAGCTTTCGCCGACCTTCTGGCGGGTGGTGGCCAGCTACGGCTGGCGTGAAACGCCGAACGTGGAGGAAGTGTTCCACCGCTGTGGGCTGGAAGGGCTGCCGTGCCGGATGACGGAAACCTCATTCTTTATGTCGCATGAGTCGTTAATCCTGACCAAACGGCCGTGGTACCTGTTCCTGCGTGGCAAGCTGTTTATCGCGTTGAGCCGCAACGCGCTGCGTGCGCCGGACCAGTTTGAGATCCCACCTAATAGGGTGATCGAGCTGGGAACCCAGGTCGAGATTTAACTTCCCCCCAAGGGCTCAGCAACCGCTGGGCCCTTTCTGTTTATGTTCTTGGTAACTATGTTCTCGGTAACACCAGCGAAACGTTTCGATGGCGATCACAATTCTGCGCTGTCCCGGTTGCCTTCTGTTGGCGTTTTTTTAAACTCCAGACACAAGCGAAACGTTTCGCTGGTGGAGTGAGAAGAAAAAGATGAAAAAAGGCGTGCTACTCAATGCTGATGTTTCTGCCGTGGTTTCTCGCCTCGGTCATACCGACCAGATCGCCATCTGTGATGCGGGGTTGCCTATTCCGGCAGCAACGCAGCGTATCGATCTGGCGCTGACCCAGGGGGTGCCGACGTTTTTGCAGGTGGTCGGGGTGGTGACACAGGAAATGCAGGTAGAAAGCGCCATTCTGGCTGAAGAGATCGTTAAACAAAATCCGCAGCTCCATCGTGCGTTGTTGGCTCAACTGACCGAACTTGGCCAACACCAGGGCAATACTATCAGCGTGAGCTATATCAGTCACAGTGCGTTCAAAGCGCAAACTGAACATAGCCGGGCAGTGATCCGCAGCGGGGAATGCTCGCCGTATGCGAATGTGATCCTCTGCGCCGGCGTAACTTTCTGAGGCATTTATGCAACCTTTATTGCAACTGAAAGGGATCGATAAAGCCTTTCCCGGCGTGAAGGCGCTTTCCGGCGCCGCACTCAGCGTTTATCCCGGCAAGGTGATGGCGCTGGTGGGGGAAAACGGTGCCGGGAAATCCACCATGATGAAAGTGCTGACCGGGATTTATAACAAAGATGCCGGCAGTCAGTATTTTCTCGGTAAAGAGGTGGTATTCAATGGGCCAAAGGATTCGCAAGAAGCAGGTATTGGCATTATCCATCAGGAACTGAACCTGATCCCGCAGTTGACGATCGCGGAAAACATCTTCCTCGGGCGCGAATTTGTGAACCGTATTGGCCGCATCGACTGGAAGCGCATGTATGCCGAAGCCGACAAGCTGTTGGCGCGGTTAAACCTGAGTTACAGCAGCCACCGGCTGGTGGGCGAGCTGTCGATCGGCGATCAGCAGATGGTGGAAATCGCCAAGGTGCTGAGCTTCGAATCCAAAGTGATCATTATGGATGAACCGACGGATGCGCTAACCGACACTGAAACCGCCTCTTTATTTAAAGTGATCAACGAGCTGAAGGCCGAAGGGCGTGGCATTGTTTATATCTCGCACCGGCTGAAGGAGATCTTCGAAATCTGCGATGACGTCACGGTGTTTCGTGACGGTCAGTTTATCGCAGAGCGGCCAGTCAGCGAGCTGCATGAAGATTCGCTGATTGAAATGATGGTCGGCCGCAAGCTGGAGGAACAGTACCCACGCCTGAATCTACCGCGCGGTGAAAAGCGGTTGGAGGTCAGCCAGGTTTCCGGCCCGGGTGTGGATGATGTCAGCTTTACCCTGTACCGGGGCGAAATTCTTGGTGTGGCCGGGCTGATGGGCGCCGGGCGTACCGAACTGATGAAAATTATCTACGGTGCCGCGCCGCGCAAATCCGGAACCGTCAGCCTCGATGGCCGCCCGGTGGTTACCCATTCTCCGCAGGACGGCCTGGCGAACGGCATTGTGTATATCTCCGAAGACCGCAAGCGCGATGGCCTGGTGCTGGGGATGTCGGTGAAGGAAAACATGTCGCTGACGGCACTGCGCTATTTCAGCCGTGCCGGTGGCAGCCTGAAACAGGCGGAAGAGCAACAGGCGGTGGGCGACTTCATCCGTTTGTTCAATATCAAGACTCCCTCGATGGAACAACCGATTGGCCTGCTCTCCGGCGGTAACCAACAGAAAGTGGCGATCGCCCGTGGCCTGATGACGCGGCCAAAGGTGCTAATCCTCGATGAGCCGACACGCGGTGTCGATGTTGGCGCAAAAAAAGAAATCTATCAGTTAATCAACCAGTTCAAGCAGGAAGGGCTGAGCATCATTCTGGTGTCTTCGGAAATGCCGGAGGTGCTGGGCATGAGTGACCGCATCCTGGTGATGCACGAAGGACATCTCAGCGGTGAGTTCCCGATTGAACAGGCCACCCAGGAAGCGTTAATGGCTGCGGCCGTTGGCAAGCAATACGGCGTAAAGCAGGAGTAATCAGATATGAGTTCCCAGAGTGTGGCAAAGCGCTGGTTCAGTAAAGAGTGGCTGTTAGAGCAAAAATCACTGATTGCTCTGCTGGTGCTGATCGCAGTGGTCTCTTCAATGAGCCCGAATTTCTTCACCCTAAACAACCTGTTCAATATTCTGCAGCAAACCTCGGTGAACGCTATTATGGCGGTGGGGATGACGTTGGTGATCCTCACTTCCGGCATCGATTTGTCGGTGGGATCGCTGTTGGCGCTGACCGGCGCGGTGGCGGCATCGATCGTCGGTTTCGAAATTAACGCGGTGGTAGCCGTGGCGGCTGCTCTGGCATTGGGGGCGGCAGTCGGTGCCTGTACCGGGGTGATCGTAGCCAAAGGTAAAGTGCAGGCGTTTATCGCTACTTTGGTGATGATGCTGCTATTGCGCGGTGTCACCATGGTGTACACCAACGGCAGTCCGGTGAATACCGGCTTTACCGACGTGGCCGATACCTTCGGCTGGTTCGGTATCGGCCGCCCGCTGGGGGTCCCCACCCCAATCTGGATCATGGCGATCGTGTTTATCGCCGCCTGGTACATGCTGCACCATACCCGTCTGGGCCGTTATATTTATGCCCTGGGCGGTAACGAAGCGGCGACCCGTCTGTCCGGCATCAGCGTCGATAAAGTGAAGATTATCGTTTATTCGCTTTGTGGATTACTGGCGGCTCTGGCGGGGGTGATCGAAGTCGCGCGCCTATCTTCCGCGCAGCCAACCGCCGGTACCGGCTATGAGTTGGACGCCATTGCCGCGGTGGTGCTGGGGGGTACCAGCCTGGCCGGTGGCAAGGGCCGCATTGTGGGTACCTTGATCGGGGCGCTGATCCTCGGCTTCCTGAACAACGGTCTGAATTTACTGGGTGTTTCTTCGTACTACCAAATGATCGTGAAGGCAGTGGTGATACTGCTGGCGGTTCTGGTAGAGAACAAAAGCAACAAATAACCTCCCCTACAGGAATCACGATGATGAAAATGAAAAAACTGGCAATTTTGGCTTCAGCCTTCGCGCTGAGCGCCACCCTGAGTGCTAACGCATTGGCTAAAGACACCATTGCGCTGGTGGTTTCTACCCTAAATAACCCGTTCTTTGTCTCAATGAAAGAGGGCGCACAGCAGGAGGCCAATAAGCTGGGTTACAACCTGGTGGTGCTGGACTCGCAAAACAACCCGGCGAAAGAACTGGCGAACGTGCAGGATCTGATGGTGCAGGCACCCAAGTTGCTGCTGATTAACCCAACCGATTCCGATGCGGTCGGCAACGCCATCAAGATGGCCAACCAGGCCAAGATCCCGGTCATCACCCTGGACCGTGTCGCGAGCAAAGGTGAAGTGGTCAGCCATATCGCTTCGGATAACCGCGTCGGCGGTAAAATGGCCGGTGACTTTATCGCTAAAAAAGTGGGCGCAGACGCTAAAGTGATCCAACTGGAAGGGATCGCCGGTACCTCTGCCGCCCGTGAACGTGGCGAAGGCTTTAAACAGTCGCTGGATCAGAACAAATTCAAACTGCTGGCCAGCCAGCCGGCAGACTTCGACCGCACCAAAGGTCTGAACGTGATGCAGAACCTGCTGACTGCTCATCCGGACGTGCAGGCGGTGTTTGCCCAGAACGATGAAATGGCGCTGGGTGCACTGCGTGCGCTGCAAACTGCCGGTAAAACCGACGTGGTCGTGGTAGGCTTCGACGGCACCGCTGACGGCGTGAAAGCGGTTGAAGGCGGCAAACTGGCGGCGACCGTGGCACAGCGCCCGGATCAGATCGGGGTGATTGGTGTTGAAACGGCGGATAAAGTGTTGAAAGGCGAAAAAGTGCCGGCCACTGTCCCGGTTGATCTCAAGCTGGTCACCAAATAACACTCTGTAGCACCAGCGCCATCAAAACGGGGCGTTTATGATGGCGCGCAATTCAGGAATCAATGCGATGGCAACAGGTAAGCTGGTGGTTCTGGGCAGTATCAATGCCGACCATATCCTCAATATTGAGCAGTTTCCCCAACCGGGCGAAACGGTGATCGGGAAGCAGTATAAAGTGGCGTTTGGCGGCAAAGGTGCCAACCAGGCGGTGGCGGCAGGACGTAGCGGCGCGGATATCGCTTTTATCGCCTGCGTGGGCGCTGATGACATTGGCGAACGCATTCGTCAGCAGCTGGCGACCGATCGCATTGATACCCAACCAATAGAAGCGATTGCCGAAAACACTACCGGCGTCGCGCTGATTTTTGTTAATGCTGAAGGCGAGAATGTGATCGGCATTGATGCCGGCGCCAATGCGGCAGTGACTCCTGACTATCTGGCTCGCTATCAGCAAAATGTGATCGATGCCGACGCGCTGCTGATGCAGCTCGAGTCGCCGCTGGAGACGGTTATCGCCGCCGCCGGCCTGGCGAAACAGCATCAGACTCAGGTGATCCTCAATCCTGCGCCGGCACGTGAACTGCCGGACGAATTATTGGCGATGATCGATATGATTACGCCAAACGAAACTGAAGCCCAACGCCTGACAGGTATTGCAGTCAACAATGATAATGATGCCGCACGTGCCGCACAGGCTTTGCATAATAAAGGCATTGCCAAGGTGATTATCACCCTTGGCAGCCGTGGCGTTTGGTTGAGTGAGAATGGCAAGGGTAAGTTGGTGCCCGGCTTCAAGGTTAAAGCGGTAGACACCATCGCCGCTGGCGATACCTTCAACGGGGCGCTGGTCACTGCGCTGCTGGAAGGTAAAGTGATGGCAGATGCCGTGCGCTTTGCCCATGCGGCGGCGGCCATTGCGGTGACCCGTCCTGGCGCGCAGCCTTCCGTACCCTGGCGCGAAGAGATCGACACTTTCTTGCAGCAGCAGGAGTAATCCCTTTGGCCACCATGAAAGACGTCGCCCGCCTGGCGGGCGTTTCAACTTCGACTGTCTCGCACGTCATTAATGACAATCGCTTTGTCAGCGACAGCGTGCGAGCCAAAGTCATGGCGGCCGTTGAACAACTGAACTATGCGCCTTCTGCGCTGGCGCGCAGCCTCAAACTAAACCAAACGCGTACCATCGGCATGCTGGTGACCTCCAGCAATAACCCGTTTTATGCCGAAGTCGTGCGTGGCGTTGAGCGCAGTTGCTATGAACGGGGTTACAGCCTGATCCTGTGCAATACCGAAGAAGATGCCGCACGCATGAATCGCAACATGGAAACGCTGCTGCAAAAGCGCGTCGATGGCTTGCTGTTGATGTGTACCGAAAATCATCGACCATCGCAGGACGCGCTGAGCCGCTATCCTTCGCTGCCGATAGTCATGATGGATTGGGCGCCGTTCGAAGGGGCCAACGATATCATTCAGGATAACTCGCTGCTGGGCGGTGAGATGGCGACCGATCATCTGATCGCCCGTGGGTATCGCAAGATTGCCTGTATCGCCGGCCCACAGGATAAAACTACCGCCCGCCATCGGCTTGAGGGCTACCGTCGAGCCATGCAGCGCGCCGGGTTGGCCGTTTTGCCGGGGTACGAAGTGCACTGCGATTTTGAATTTGAAGGCGGCGTGGATGCCATGAAGCAACTGCTGGTACTGGCTGAACCCCCGCATGCGGTATTCGCCGGTAACGATGCGGTAGCTGTAGGTGCCTATCAGGCGCTTTATCAGGCCGGCTTGTCGGTGCCGCAGGATATGGCGGTGATGGGCTACGATGATATAGAACTGGCCAAATATCTGGCGCCACCGTTAAGCACCATTCACCAACCGAAAGATTCACTGGGGGAATTGGCGATTGATACACTGATTAACCGCCTGCAGAATCCGGAACGCGCAGCCCAGGTTCTGGTGTTGACCCCTGAGCTGGTGGAGCGTGCTTCGGTCGGTCACCGTTAGCCCGCAGTTTTAACCGGTTTTTTCGGGTCCTGGCCACTGATCAGGTTACGGCCGTCCTTTCTTCTCAGCAGCATAAACACAAACGCCGAGGTCACGGTGACAATCCCCATGGTAATAAAGGTGTAGTGGAAGTGATCGACCATGGTCCCCGGTGACATGGTTTGATAGAAACGCAGCACCGCCGCGCTGATCGCCACCCCGAAACTAATTGAAAGCTGTTGAGTCACTGCCAGCACGCTGTTGCCGGAGCTGGCATTGGCATCGTTCAAATCTGCCAGGCTGATGGTATTCATGGCGGTGAATTGCGTAGACATCGCCATCCCCAGCACGAACAACGGCAGGATCATCAGCCACAGCGGCATCCCCGGGCTTTGCAGCGCGAACTGGGCAATCAGCACGCCGATAATCATGGTGATGCCTACCAGAGTTTTACGATAGCCGAACCAGCGCAGCACCTGAGTGACGGTGGATTTCGCCATCAATGAGCCGACCGCGGTCGGCGCCATCATGCAACCAGCAATAATCGCCGAGTAACCGAAACCCACCTGCAACATCAGTGGCATCAGGAATGGCACGCAGCCGGTCCCCAGCCGTGAGGCTACGTTACCGGCAATCCCCACCGAGAAGGTTCGGGTCTGGAACAGGTCCAGGCCAATCAGCGGTTGAGGGTGCCTGCGAGCATGAACGATGTAGCCGAACAGCATCACTACACCACTGAGTAAAATACCCAGCGAGATATAGCTGGCCAGTACCTGCTCGCCAAACAGCTCAAGCCCGGTGGAAACCAGTACCAGACTCAGCCCAAACAGCATAAAGCCCATAAAGTCGAAGCGCCGTTTGGGGGTAGTAAAGTCCGGCATATATTTACGCGCATAGAAGATACCGAGCAGGCCAATCGGGATATTGATAAGGAATATCCAGTGCCAGGTGGCGTAGGTCACCAGCCAGCCGCCCAGCATCGGCCCCATGATTGGCCCAACCAGCCCAGGCATGGTTACGAAGTTCAGCACCGGTAACAGCTCGCTGCGTGGGTAGGCGCGCAGCAGAGCCAGGCGCGCCACCGGCATCATCATTGCCCCGCCGACCCCCTGAATGACTCGTGAAGTTACCAACAGGCTTAACGTCGGAGAAAGCGCGCACAGCAGCGAACCGAGAGTAAACAGAGAAACCGCGATGATAAACACCCGGCGGGTACCGAAGCGATCCGCCAGCCAGCCGCTGACCGGGATCAGCATCGCTACCGTCAGGGTGTAGCTGATAACCGCCGACTGCATCGCCAACGGCGAGCGCTCAAGACTTTGAGCTATCGCCGGCAATGCCGTATTGAGGATGGTGGCATCCAGAGCCTGCATAAAGAATGCCATGGCGGCGATCCAGGGTAGCCCTGCCATACTGCGCGCGGATCTGGTCATTGTGAGTCCCGGTTAACTGTCGTCTTCGTCCCTTTCTTCTATATATAAGCAGGGGGCGTTAGTCTTTATCTCTGAGCAAAACCTGGCAGGCGGTTAATGCCGCTGCGCTGTCACCGGCGAGTATTGCATCGACGATGGCCTGATGGTGCTGGAGCTTAATCACTTCGTTGCCGGTGATGGCGCGGAAGTAACTTTGATATACCGAACTGAACAGATTGGCAAATGAGGTTAGAAATGGGTTGCCGCTGGCTTCATAGATCAGCTGGTGGAATTGGGTATCCACCTGGATCCAGTGCTCTCGGTCGAACTGGATATGCAGGGCGCGCATTTCCGCCATCAGTTCAGCCAGTCGTGCGGTTTGCTGATGGCTGGCATTGGCCGCCGCCAGTGAGCAGGCCTGAGGTTCCAGAGAGGTACGCAATATAAGGAAGTGCTGCATGACCTGATCGAAGTTTTCTTTGGTCATCCACCAGGTCAGTAAATCCTGATCGAGAAAGTTCCACTGGCTTTGTGGCATCACCCGGGTCCCAATGCGTGGCCGGGGTAACAGCATACCTTTGGCTGCCAGCATCTTCACGGCTTCGCGTACCGCTGTACGGCTAACGCCGAATTGCTCACCCAGTTCCATCTCTCCAGGCAGGATGCTGCCAGCCTGATAATCGCCAGCCAGAATTTGTTGGCCGAGTTTTTCTGCAAGCAGATAAGAAAGATTGCGTTGGGCGGCCTGTTGTTGAGCATTAAATTGCATGGCTGCGAGTCCTTAACTGACATTGTTACTCTTATTTTACTCTACGGATCGCCAGCTTTTGCGGCTGTTTACCGGA